>JAICRS010000363.1 GCA_025966335.1 Nocardioidaceae bacterium | reverse complement strand
TCCTGCACACCGGCCCGGCCCTCGGCGACCGCGGGGATCGCACCAGGGTCACCGCCGGCCAGCTCCACCGCGTACGGAGAGACACTCGAGGGGGTCCCGCCGGCGGCGACCAGCTCCTCGACGGTCGCCAGGCCGGGCCGGGCGACCAGGGTGACCTTCGGCGCGGTGTTGTCGGCGCTCAGGAGTGCTTCGAGCTCATCCGCCGGCGCGGCCGCCCCGGTCCCGGCTCCGAGCGCAGCCGCCAGCTCCTCGACCACCCAACGCGGGTGGGAGTAGGCGACCGACGCGAAGCCGACCGGGTCGGTCGACGGGTCCGGGGCGACCCGGCGGACCCAGCCGGCCAGGTCGTGCGCGGACACCTTGCGCAGCACCGCGTTCACGAACCCCGCGGGGCCGTGCCCGATCCGGTCGCGCACCAGGTCGACGGTGGTGCCGACCGCGGCATGGGCGGGCACCCGCATCCCGAGGATCTGGTGCGCGCCCAGCCGCAGCGCGTCGAGGACCGCGCCGTCGACCTTGGCCAGCGGCCGGTCCACGCAGCCGGTGATCACCGCATCGTAGGTGCCCTGGCGGCGGATCGTGCCGGACACCAGCTCGGTGGCGAAGGCGGCATCGCGATCGGTGATCTGGCGGGCACGCAGCATCGGAGGCAGCACCAGGTTGGTGTAGGCGTCGTCCTCCCGGACCGCGCTGAGCACGTCGAACGCGGCGAGCCGGGCGGCGTCCACCTTGGCGGTCCGGCCCGGTCGCCCGCCGCGACGCCGGCCACCGGATCCTTCGTTCTTCGTGCGCGACTCAGCCACCGAAGGTCGCACCCGAGGCGACCCGCACACCCCGCGCCCAGTCGGCGGCGCCCATCTGCTTCTTGCCGAACGCCTTCACCTCGCCGAGCTGTACGGGATCGGTCGCGGTGCCCACGTAGACCGCGTTCTTGGTCACCGCGAGCACGCCCGGGGCGAGGCGGTCCCGGTCGGCGACGATGCGCACCGGCGCGAGCTTGATCCGTTCCCCGTCGAAGGTCGACCAGGCACCAGGCCCCGGCGTACACGCCCGGATCCTGCGGTCCACCGCGACCGCCGGCTCGGTCCAGTCCACCTCGGCGTGCTCGACCAGGATCTTCGGCGCGAAGGTGACCCCGTCGGCGGGCTGCTCACGGGCCTCCAGGGACCCGTCCTCGATCCCGTCGAGCGTGGCCACCAGCAGGCTTGCGCCGCCCTCGGCCAGCCGGGCGAGCAGCTCACCGGCGGTGTCGGTGGGCCGGACGGTCTCGGTGACCACGCCGAACGTCGGGCCGGCGTCGAGCTCCTTGACGATCCGGAAGGTGGTCGCGCCGGTCACCTCGTCCCCGGCCCACAGTGCGTGCTGCACCGGGGCGGCTCCCCGCCACGCCGGAAGCACCGAGAAGTGCAGGTTCACCCAGCCGTGCCGCGGGATGTCGAGCGCACTTTGCGGCAGCAGCGCCCCGTAGGCGACCACCGGGCAGCAGTCCGGGCGCAGGTCCTTCAGCTGCTGCTGGAAGTCCGGATCCTTGGGGTGCGCCGGCTTCAGCACCGGTACGCCGAGCTCGTCGGCCCGTTGCGCGACCGGGGAGGCGACCAGCTTGCGACCACGGCCGGCGGGTGCATCGGGTCGGGTGACCACCCCGACCAGGTCGTGGGAGCTTTGCGCGATCGCGTTGAGGGCGGGGAGCGCCACCTCCGGCGTACCGGCGAACACCACCCGCATCAGAGACC
>JAICRS010000285.1 GCA_025966335.1 Nocardioidaceae bacterium | reverse complement strand
TCGGCGCGGTGAGGATGTCGGCGGACTCGGCCATGAAGTGCACGCCGCAGAAGACGATGTACTCCGCCTCCGGGCGGGCCGCGGCGTCCTTGGCCAGCTTGAACGAGTCGCCGGTGACGTCGGCGAACGCGATCACCTCGTCGCGCTGGTAGTGGTGGCCGAGCACGAACACCCGGTCGCCGAGCGCCTCCTTGGCAGCGGTGGCGCGGGCGACCAGGTCGGGGTCGGAGGCCGGTGGCAGCGCACCGGGGCAGTCGACACCACGCTCGGAGTCCGAGTCCACGCCGCGACCGAGCACCAGCAGGGGCAGATCCGTTGTTGTCACTCCGACATCATTTCACAGTTCGCACAGCCGCCGTTCCATCGTCGCGATCCGGACGGGTGCCCGGGACGCGCTGTGGCCGGCCGGCCGGTGAGCCACAACAGCACACGAGTGTCGTAGTTGCACGGATTCGTGACGAAAAGGTGTCACTCCAGCACATGAGTGCGACTGCGACCCCTCCGGGGCGAGGAGGCGATCCGACCTAGAGGTGGCTGTCCCGCGACACCCGCCGCAGCGCGGTGAACGCCTCCTCGGCCTGCAGGTCGTAGCGCTCCATCAGGGTGCCCCCTGCCCGATCACAGTGCCGCTGGCGACCACGCGGATGAGCGACTCGACCTCCTGGCTGGCAGCAAGGGCTACCTCGACGTGTGCGGCGAGCGCGAGACCGTTCCCGTAATCGTCGTCGCTGAAGCCGCCGAGGTCCGTGGAGTGCAGGTTCCACGCGCCGAGGTTGTCCTGGTCGGTGAACAGCTGGAAGCACAGCGCGCTGCGGATGCCGTCCTCGCTGACCTGTCGACCCCAGGTCGGCCAACGGTCGTCGCTGCCCAGGTCCGCGTTGGAGACCGTCTCGGTGTTCCAGATGGCGTCCCAGGCACGGCCCCTCGTTCAACTCGTACTGGATCTGGTCGCACCTCCGGACGACATCGTCGGTCGCTACCCATTCCTGGCGCGCACCATGGAAACGCCGGCCTGGTCGCAGCCCTTGATCACCTCAGGCGCCGGCTCCACCGCCCGCTGGACGGTTCCCTGCACGTCGCGCTGGGACCGCATCGACCGCGCTGCATCGACCGCGCGGCATCGGCCAGGCGCTCGGTGAGGTCCCGGTCAACCATGAGGCCCAGCATGCCGGGGTGACGCCGTGCGTTCGCCCCTGGAGCCAGTGATCGGGACTCCACCTCATTCCCTTCGCCTTACCTCGTGCGGCGTGCGACTCTCGAAGTGTTCCCACGGTTCATCGTGCCGACGTAATCCGTGGGCCTGGATGGAACCTTGCAACGGCTCTGCGCGTGTCCATGCTGAGGAGGTGCTCATGGACGTTCTACGGGGGTCACGCCAGGCGGTCGACTTCGACGAGTTCTACCTAGCGACGCGCGGACGGTTGCTGGGTCAACTCACCGCCATGACCGCCGACCCGGAGCAGGCCGCAGACGTGCTCCAGGAGGGCTACGTCCGCGCTTGGCAGGCGTGGCCACGGGTCTCCCGGCTCGACGACCCGACCGCATGGGTGCGCAAGGTGTCCTGGCGGCTCGCGGTCAGCCAGCACCGCCGCTCGCTGGTCGCCGCGAGAGTCCGGCACCGGCTCGGGGCGGCGGAGCACGCGGTAGCTCCCGCCGACACTGCGATGGACGTGCAGGAGGCGCTGCGCCGGCTGCCTGTCGCGCACCGCCAAGTTCTGGTTATGCACGAGCTGTGTGGAATGACCGTGCAGGAGGTCGCCGATGCGGCGGGCGTGCCGTCGGGCACGGTCAAGAGCCGGCTGTTCCGGGCTCGTGCCGCGCTGGCCGAGCTGCTCGGACCGGAGTACGACGTCCCGGCCGAGCCGGTTCCGGATCTGGCCGGACCAGGTCAGCGCATCGCGTCGAAGGAGGAGCGGCGATGAAGGACCTCAACCTCGCCCTCCGGGACATGGCGAGCCGTGCCGACGAGCAGCTGATGCCTGACCCGCACACGATGCGCGAGCACGTCGCCCCGGCGTCGCGCCGGCGCCGCCGGATCCGTTCCGGCGCCTGGGGGGCAGCGGCAGCCTCGGTCGCCGTGGTCATCGGCGTTGGACTGTCATCACTCGACGCTGACCAGCCGGCGCCAGCACCGGTAGACGGGCCGAAACCCGGCCGGCCGACACCTGCACCGCCGGCGATGTTCGACCTCGAGACCGAGCCGTACGGCGAGGAGCAGGGATGGCGACAGTTCCCCCTCGGTGAGGGCGTGTCCTGGACCGCCCTCGCGTATCGCAACGACAGGTACGTCGCCGTTGCTGACACCAGCACCGCCGACTTCGTCGGCGACAACGCCACCGCCGCCGGAGCGGTGCCGATCTGGTGGTCCGCCGACGGCCGCACGTGGACCCGGGTGGAGGACGACGCCGGCCCGGAGTCGGTGAACGTCTGGACCGTGCTCGCGGTCGACGACGGCTTCGTCGCGCTGGCCGTCGATCCGCGGGGCCGTACCCGGCCTTGGCTCTCTGAGGACGGACGGGCGTGGCGGCCGAGCGGCTCGGTGCCCGCCGGGCCCGGACCCACCGGCCTGATCGACACCGACCTCGGTCTCGTCGCGTGGGGTCGCGGTCGCGTGTGGATCTCCACCGATGGCGGCCGCAGCTGGGCCACGGCGTCCCAGGAGCCGATCTGGCCTCCTGTCCGCTATAGGTGGAACCCGTGCTGGATCGAGCCGACCGACAACGGCCTTCGTGCCCTGGTGATCCGCAAGGGCGGCGGCCCCGGCGGCACGGGCGTTCACTGGACCTCCGCGGACGCGCTGACCTGGAATCGCGCTGGTGAGATGAGCGGCCCGCCGCTGGCGGCCTGCATCAAGCACGACGATGACGCCAGCCAGGCAACCGGCGCACCCGGCATCATCGCGATCGAGCCGAACGACGACCGCTACGACAACAGCATCTTCTTCCGACCCGCGGAACAGGGACGTTGATGCAGTCCTGATCGACTCGGAACAAGTGAGCACGCACCTGGCGGCCCGGACCTGACGGCGGGTCGAGTCAGAGGAAGTGGCCGCTCGGGAGGTACGGCATCGGGGGCTTCATGCCGCGTAGCGCGAGGTAGCCGCTGGTGTGCAGCTCCATCCGGGCGGCCATCCCTACGTCGATCGCCCACTCGTTGGGCGCGGTGATGTGGCCGATCGTGCACGGCTCATCGGGGGAGGAGGCGGCGAGCGTCTCCCACAACAGGTCGGTGGCGGTACGCCGGTTGGTGGCGGCGAGGAGGTAGGGGCCGCCACCGGGTTCGACGTACGCGTAGCCCGACCCGGTCGAGCGCTCGACGACCACCAGCCGGTGCGTGGTGCTGAGGAGCTCGTGGTCGACGCCGTGCGCCGCGTCGCGGACCTGCCGGTCGACGGAGTTCAT
>JAICRS010000321.1 GCA_025966335.1 Nocardioidaceae bacterium | reverse complement strand
TTTGGCCGGAGTGCTCGGTCGCGTCCTCGATGCCGTTGCGGGTCTCGTTGGTGAACTTGCAGAAGTTGACCTTCCACGCGTGCGAGGACTGGGCCAGCATCCGGATGTTGGCGCCGGCGCAGAACATCCGGTCGAGCCCGCCGGTCATCACGACCGCCTTGACCTCGGGGTGCTCGAAGCGGAGGCGCTGCACCGCGTCGTACAGCTCGATGTCGACGCCGAGGTCGTAGGAGTTCATCTTGAGGTCGTAGCCGGGGACGAGCCCGCCGTCCTCGTCGACGGCCAGCGTCACCGTGGCGACCTCACCGTCGATGTCCAGCCTCCAGTGGCGGTACCGGTCGGGCGCGGTGTCGAAGTCGACCTTGGGAACCGATGGTGCGGTCTCGACACTCTCCTGCGCGGACTGGTCGGTCGCGGTGGCGGTCATGGGAGCACCTCTCGTGGAAAACGTGGACGTGACTCAAAATACTCTACGCTCTACTCACGGTTCGTCAAGAGTCTGTAGTACGAAATTCCGGCGGCCAGACCCCGCTCCGCGCTCCCTGGAGCACGCTGGTGCGACAATGAGCTGTCCGACCGACGCGCACCCACGACCATGAGGAGCCAGCACGTGCCGACGACGACGTCCGCCGCCGCCCCCGAGCCGGTCTCCTCCCTGATCCACGGCTCCTCGCGCCGCCGCGAGGTCGGCTCCGGAAGCGCACGGTCCCTGCTGCTCACCGTGCTCGGCGAGTTCGTGCACCCGCGGAGCGAACAGGTCTGGACCGGGACCCTGGTGGAGGCGCTCGGCGCTCTCGGCGTGGAGGAGAAGGCCGCCCGCCAGGCGCTGACCCGCACCGCCAACGAGGGGCTGCTCACGTCGAGCCGGCACGGTCGGCGGGTGCTGTGGGACCTGACCGAGTCCGGCGCCGAGCTCCTCGAGGCCGGCACCCAGCGGATCTACGGGTTCATGCGCCAGCGCCGCACCTGGGACGGCCAGTGGCTGGTGGTCACCGTGTCGATCCCGGAGACCCAACGCCAGCTGCGCCACCGGTTCCGCACCCGGCTGACCTGGCTCGGGCTCGGCTCGCCCACATCCGGCCTGTGGATCACTCCTGACGAGCACAAGGAACGCGATGTCCACGCGGTGATCCGCGACCTCGGTCTCGACCGGCAGGCCTTCGCCTGGGCGGGCCCGGCGACCGGGATCGGCGACGAGAGCCGGCTGATCGAGGAGGCCTGGAACCTCGACGAGGTGGAGGGCCGGTATCTCGACTTCCTCGCCGGCTTCGAGGAGCGGCGCGCGGAGACCCCTCGCGACGCGTTCGTGGCGCAGGTGCAGATGGTCCAGGAGTGGCGCCGGTTCCCGTTCCTCGACCCGGACCTGCCCAGCGAGCTCCTCGACCACGACTGGCCGGGACCGCGGGCGGCGGCGGTGTTCCACGACCGGCACAGCCGGTGGCACCGGCAGGCCCAGGCCGAGTGGGACCGGATGGACGCGGCCGGCGGCGAGAAGCCATGACGCGGCTGCCCTGAACGCAGCGTGAGCACCGGCGGACCCCCGAGAGGAGGCCGCGCCGATGCTCAGACCGGTGTCGTCGGGCCGGTCAGGCGACGCCCTCCTCCGCGAGGTGGACATAGTCGAACTCGACGGGCTGGTCGTTGATGCCGGCCTGCGGCGGCGCGATCCAGCCGGCGAACTTGCCGTACTCGTACTCGGGGACCATCAGCTTGGCCACCGCCTCGCGGTCCGCCGGCGTCGGCAGCCACTCGTCGACCCCGGCCTCCCACGCGGCGTCGTCGAGCACCTCACCCTCGGGGCTGACGTGGTGGTTGGCGTAGACGCCGACCCGGCGGTTGAACCCCTCGTGGGGAAGAGTCAGCCGCTGGTCGAGCCCGGCGTCCTCGAGCGCCTGGTTCCAGCGGCGTACGCCGTTGGCGCAGTCGGCGACGTACTCGTCGCGCAGGTCGAGGTTCAGCGCGCTCAGCATCGGGACGGTCTTCTGGACGATCTTGCCGTCCTCGATGTAGCTCATCTCCCGGGTGTCGTCGAGCAGGACGTGGTCGTCCTTGCGCCGGGTCTCCTGCCAGCGGCCCTTGAGCCCTGAGCTGTAGTAGTTGCCGGCGTTGGTCGACTGCTCCGAGCCGAACAGGTCCATCGAGACGGAGAACTGGAAGTTCAGGTACTTCTGGATGACCTGGAGCGGGATCCCGCCGTGCTCGAAGATGTCGTCGGTGCCGTGCTCCTTCATCAGCTCGGCCGTCCGTTCGACGGTGCGCTGCACGCCGGTGGTGCCGACGAACATGTGGTGCGCCTCCTCCTTGAGCATGAACTCGCAGGTGCGCGCCAGCGGGTCGAACGCCGACTCCTTCAGCGTGCCGAGCTGGTACTTTCCGTCCCGGTCGGTGAAGTAGGTGAACATGAAGAACTGCAGCCAGTCGGTCGTCTCCTCGTTGAAGGCGCCGAGGATCCGGGGGCTGTCGAGGTCACCGGAGTTGCGCTTGAGGAGCTGCTCGGCCTCCTCGCGGCCCTCCCGGCCGAAGTAGGCCTGGAGCAGGTAGACCATCGCCCAGAGGTGACGGCCCTCCTCGACGTTGACCTGGAACAGGTTGCGCAGGTCGTAGA
>JAICRS010000095.1 GCA_025966335.1 Nocardioidaceae bacterium | reverse complement strand
GGTTGGATTGTGGTCATCGCCGGGCCGGGTTGCGGGTCCGGTGGCAGGGTCACCCGACCACGCGGCTCCTCCCCGCCCTGGTCCAGCCGGAAGGGCGGGTACTCGTCGGTCATCAGGCCGGCGTAGACCACGACCCGGAGCACCCACCGGTTCATCCCGAGGACGAGGTCGTAGATCGACCGGGGATACCGGCCGGTGAACAGCAGCACCACGCCGGCGACGAGCACCAGGAGCCCGATCAAGCCGCTCGTCCACGCCCAGGAAGTCTCGTCGGCCGTGGTCGCCTCGTTGGCGACGTAGGCTCCGCCGCCCAGGAAGAAGCCGAGGACCACGTAGTGCGGCAGCGCCAACAGCCACCACTTCACCAGCACCAGGCCGCGCGAAAGATGCTGTGGATAGTCCACTTCCAGATGGGCCGGATAGTCAGGGACCTCCGCAAGTGTGAACGGCGGGTACCGGTCGGTGCCCAGGGCGCCGTAGGCGTAGTAGGAGACCCGCCAGCCCCACCGCAGGACTCCGACGTTGAAGTCGAAGATCGCCCGTGGGTACCGGCCGGTGAACAGGATCGCGAAGAACGCGACCACGGTGAGCACCAGGAACGCCAGCCACAGGAAGACCAGCACCACGTAGTGCGGGATGACCAGCAACCACTTCAGCAGCCACAGCCAGCGGTTCAGGCCGGTATCGAGGTACGCATCCACGCGCGCGGGGTAGGTTGCCTGACTCATGATCGTTCTCCTTGGCTGATGGTGATGGCGACCTTGCCCCGCACGTCCCCGGCTTCGAGGTGGCGCATCGCATCCGGCACTCGCTCCAGCGGGTAGGTTCGGTCCATGCTCGGCGTGACCTGGCCGGCCTCGATGAGGGGGACGAGTCGCTGGAGGTCGCTGGCTCGCTCCTTGCTGGCGAGCATGGCCAGTCGCTGGCCCACGAACGGGGACAGGAGCGGGGCCCGCAAGGACCTGCCGAAGCCTCCGGTCCAGCTGCCGCCCGACTCGCCGCCGACGATGACCGCCGTGCCGGTCGGGGTGAGCGCGCCACGGAGCCGGGACAGCGCCGGGTTCCCGCCGATGTCGAGGATCAGGTCGTAACGGTGGGTCCCGTCCACGAAGTCGTCGCGGGTGTAGTCGAGGACATGGTCGGCTCCGAGGGATCGCACCAGGTCGAGCTTCTGGGTGCTGCTCACGCCGGTGACCTCGGCTCCGAACGCCTTGGCCAGCTGTACGGCGTAGCTGCCGACCCCACCGGATGCGCCGATGACGAGCACCCTCTGCTCGGGCTGGATCCGCCCGATGTCGGTCAGGGCTTGGAGCGCGGTGCCTGCGGAGATGGGCACCACCGCGGCCTGCTCGTGGGAAAGGTTGACCGGTTTGCGGGCGAGCTTGTCCTCGCGGACCGGTGCGTACTCGGCGAACGCGCCCCGGGACATCCCGAACACCTCGTCGCCGACGGCGAACCGGGTCACCGCCGAGCCGACCGCGGCCACCGTGCCGGCGACGTCGATCCCGGGGACCCGGTTCTTCGGTCGCCGGAAGCCGAAACCGATGATCCGCATCAGGTACGGCTTGCCGGCCATCATGTGCCAGGTGCCCCGGTCCAGACCCGCCGCGTGCACCCGGACCAGCACCTCGTCGTCGGCGATCCCGGGCCGGGCGACCTTCGTGTACCTCAGCACGTCGACCGAGCCGTAGCTGGCCTGCACGATCGCCTGCATCATCTCTGGCTCCACCGCGGGCCCCTTCGTGCTCCGGCCCGGCGCCGTGTGCTTTTCGTCAGACCTCATGACAGCTCCGATCCCGAGTGGATGCGGCGGCCCCGGACCAGGAGCCAGAGGCCCAGCAGGAACTCGCCCAGGAACGTGAAGGTGGAGATGGCGAACGGAGACCCTTCGGAGAACACGCTGACGAACGTGTCGAACGGGTAGCCGACACCCGCGACGAGCAGGAGGGCCCCGATCACCTTGGGCACGTAGCCGGACCTGATCACCAGGACCCCGAGGAGGAACAGGTGGACTCCGAAGAGCAGGAGGCCGGCCATCCAGATGTCGTTGAACGAATCCGTCTTCAGCAGGGCCTGCGCCTGCAGCTGTTCCGGTGTGAACGCGGTCGAGTAGCCCTGGCTGGTCAACAGGTCAGGAATCCCCGCGAGGTGGCCGAGTGCAACCATGAAGACGCCTGCATAGGCGAGCCGGAACCATGCCGTAAGTCTCGAGAGGTCACGGCTGACCGGGCTGAAGACCATCAGCAGCGCCCATGCAAGCACGACGTCGAGCACGATCACCAGGTACATCATCGCGACGCCGAGGCGGAACAGCCCGTCGGAGTCGACTACGTCGCGGGCTGTCTGCGCCGCATCGCCGGGTGTCACCAGTCCTTCGATGACGACGAAGTTGCCGAATCCGGCCAGCGCGGCCATCAGCATGAGCGATGCTCCGGCGATCAAGCCGGCGTTCTGGATCGACCGGTCCGCGGGCACGGGAAATCTCGGTGGCAGATCCGGCGCGTGGTTGTCGAGGGAGCGTTCCCTCGTGCGATTCGTCATGTCGGTTCCCGATTCCTGAGTAGTACTAAGTACGGTTACGCTAACGTACAAAGTACGGAAGCGGTATGGCCCGAACGCACTAGCCCCAGGAACGAGATGTCAGAAGAAGTCACGGAACGTCCAGGCGGGCGCAGCCGGTTGAACCGGGACCGCGTGCTCCGCGGCGCTGTCCGGGTCGCAGACGCGGGCGGGATCGGAGCCCTGACGATCCGGTCGCTCGCGGACGAGCTGGGCGTCAAGCCCATGTCGGTCTACCACCACGTCGCCAACAAGGACGAGATCCTCGACGGCATCGTGGACATCGTCTTCGACGAGATCGACCTGCCGGAGGTGGACGGTGACTGGCATGCGGAGATGCGTCGTCGAGCCTCCTCCGCCCGTACCGTGCTGAGCCGCCACCGCTGGGCGATCGGCCTGCTGGAGTCGCGGACCACCCCCGGACCGGCGACGCTGCGACACCACGACGCGGTCATCGGCACCCTGCGTGGAGCCGGGTTCTCACCCGAGATGACGGCCCACGCCTATGCGCTGATCGACAGCTACGTCTACGGGTTCGCGCTGCAGGAGGCCTCGCTGCCCTTCGAGGGGCCGGAGAGCGTCGGCGAGATCGCCGAACCGATCATGGAGCTGATGGCGGCGGGGGACTACCCGCACCTCGTCGAGATGGCGACGTCGTACTACATCCGTCCGGGCTACGACTTCGGCGACGAGTTCCAGTTCGGCCTGGGCACCATCCTCGACGCCCTTGCCCGGTCGATCTCCGACGACGTCGGCGGCGCCCGCTGACGAGAACCGGCGGACGGATCCCGACATAGCGGGGCGCCTCCCGCACCGGGGGATCCGCAACCACCTGATCGGGTCATGGTGCGACGCGAGCCCGGCGTCGTCTACTGAACTGTCCGGTCTCGGAGAGCCGTCATGAACGCTCCTGCATCGCAGCCGACGGCACCTGAACCGGCACTCATTCACCGCGTGCAGTGGGGGCGCCGACCTCAGGAGCTCAGATGACCCTCACCACCGGGATCCCCCGTGTCACCACCGCCGTCGCTGCTCGCACCGTGGGGGTCAGCAAGCTCTACGGCATGGGTGACGCCGCCGTCACCGCCCTCGACGACGTCAGCGTCGACATGCTCGAGGGCCAGTTCACCGCCGTCATGGGACCTTCCGGATCGGGCAAGTCGACGCTGTTGCACATGCTCGCCGGCCTCGACCGGCCCACTTCGGGCGATGTGTACGTCGGCCCGACCGAGATCACCACGCTGAAGGACACGGCCCTGACCCTGCTGCGCCGGGACCGGATCGGGTTCATCTTCCAGTCCTTCAACCTGCTGCCGACGATGACCGCGGCGGAGAACATCGTGCTTCCGATGCGGATCGCGGGACGCCGCCCGGACGCCGCCTGGGTCGACTCGATCGTCGAGACGGTGGGGCTGAAGGACCGGCTGTCGCATCGGCCCGCGGAGCTCTCCGGTGGTCAGCAGCAACGGGTGGCGGCCGCACGAGCGCTGGCCTCCCGCCCGCAGATCGTCTTCGCCGACGAGCCGACCGGCGCGCTGGACTCGAAGTCCGGCACCGAGCTGTTGACCTTCCTTCGCACCGCCGTCACCGAGCTCGGGCAGACCGTCGTGATGGTCACCCATGAGCCGACCGCGGCGAGCTACGCGGACCGGGTCATCTTCCTGGCCGACGGTCACATCGTGAACGAGATGCACGCCGCGACCGCCGACGAGATCCTGGACCACATGAAGTTCCTGGGGAGCTGACCGCCGTGCTGGCCGCCACCCTCCGCGGGATGATCGCGCACAAGCTCCGGCTGGTCCTCACCACGGCGTCGATCGCCCTAGGCGTCGCCTTCCTCGCAGGCACACTGGTGCTGACCGACACCATGGGCCTCGCCTTCGAGCAGCTGTTCGGCAAGGTCTCCGCCGGCACCGACGCCGTCGTCCGCACGCAGGCTGCCTACACCGCGTCTGAGGGCACCTCCACCAGCCGACCGCCGATCGCCGCGTCCGTCCTCGGTGACGTCGCGAAGGTCGACGGCGTGCGAGCGGTCGAGGGCTCGGTCAGCGGCTATGCCTTGCTGACCGACAACGAGGGCAGAGCCGTCGTCGCCGACGGTGGCGCACCCACAGTCGGCTACAACATGCCCGCCGACGTAGCGCTGCGCGGCGATGTCGACCTGCTCTCCGGTGAGGCACCGAACGGTCCGGCAGAGGTCGCGATCGACGCCACCAGCGCGGAGGAGAACGGCATCGCGCTCGGGTCCACGATCAAGGTGCTGTTCCAGGGCCCGCCCGAGGAGTTCACCGTGGTCGGCACGGTCGGCTTCGGTGGTGAGAAGGACCTCGGCGGCACCACGTCGGCGTACTTCAACACCGAGACGGCCCAACGGGTGCTGGGCAGCCCGGGCCTCTTCGACACGATCGGTGTCGGCGCCGAGGACGGTGTCAGCCAGGCCGAGCTCGCGGACCGGCTGGCTGCAGTCGTGCCCGCCGACGCCGAAGCAGTGACCGGGGCGGCGGTGTCCCAGGAGAACTCCGATGCCATCAGCGAGGACCTCAAGTTCGTGCGGGTGCTGTTCCTGGTGTTCGCGGGGATCGCCCTGTTCGTGGGCAGCTTCATCATCTGGAACACGTTCACGATGATCGTCACGCAGCGGTCGCGGGAGATCGCGCTGCTTCGGGCGGTCGGCGCCACCCGTCGACAGGTGCTGCGGAGCCTGCTGCTCGAGGCACTGCTGCTCGGCGCGGCCGCCTCGGCGGTCGGGATCGGTCTCGGTCTGCTGGTCGCCAAGGGACTGCAGCTCCTGATGGACGTCGTCGGGATCAGCCTCCCGAGCACGTCGCTGCAGCTCGAGCCGCGCACGATCATCGTCTCGATGCTGGTCGGCACCCTGGTCACCGTGATTGCCGCGATCGTCCCGGCCCGCCGGGCCACCAAGGTGCTTCCGGTCGAAGCGCTCCGCGAGTCCACACCGGGTGCGGAGCGGCCCTCGAAGCGGCGGGCGATCATCGGCCTCGCGATCCTCGTGGCCGGTGTCGCCGGCATGCTCGCGAACCTGTACGGCGATGCGCCGCTGTCGGTGTTCGGGATCGGCCTGCTCGCGATGATGATCGGAGTGATTGTGGCGCTGCCGCTTGCGGTGCGGCCGTTGTCGTCGCTGATCGGTGCCCCGATCACCCTGCGCGGCATGCCCGGGGAGCTCGCCACGCAGAACGCGATGCGCAACCCGCGTCGTACCTCGTCCACGGCGGCTGCGCTGATGATCGGTCTCACGTTGGTCGTCAGCATGAGCGTGTTCGCGTCCTCGATGCGGGCTTCGTTCGGCGACGTCCTCTCGGACCGGCTGAGCGCCGATCTCTACCTGACCGGCCCGAGCACCCAGAGTCCCGGGTTCAGCCCGTCGGTCATCGACGCGGTCGCCGCCGTACCCGGTGTCGACAAGGTGTCGGCCAGTGGCTTCGGGATGGCCCGGTTCGACGACAGGGACGCCCCGTTCACGGCCGTCGACCCGGCGACGGCCGAGGAGATGATGAAGCTGCACACCTCCGAGGGCTCGGTCAGAGATCTCGGCGAGAACGGGATCATGGTCGCCAGGTCGGCTGCGACGTCACACGGGTGGCAGCTCGGTGACACGGTCACCGCGGCGTTCGCCGCCAGCGGGGAGCACCAGCTCCGGATCGTCGGGATCTACGACAAGGGCTGGATCCGGGAGGACTACATCATCAGCCTCGCCCAGCGGACCGCCTTCGCCGGGCCGCAGCTGCTGCTGATGGGGCTCGTCGACGTTGCTCCGGGCGCCGAGCTGGCGACCGTCCAGGCCGCCGTGGCGAACGCCCTTGCCGACCACCCGGACGCCCTGGTCCTGGACCATGCCGGCTACGAGAAGCAGGGCATCGGGTTCCTGGACACCATGCTCACCTTCGTCACGGTGATGCTGCTGCTGGCCGTGCTGATCGCGCTGCTCGGCATCGTGAACACCCTCGCCCTGTCGGTCTTCGAGCGCACCCGCGAGCTGGGCCTGCTCCGCGCGGTCGGGATGACTCGCGGCCAGGTCCGCGCCATGGTCCGGTGGGAGTCCGTGGTGATCGCGCTGATCGGCGCGGTGTCCGGGGCCGCGCTGGGGATCGTGATCGGGCTCGCACTGTCCCGGGCGATGCAGGTCTTCGGGATCAACACGCTCACGGTGCCGGCGGCCCAGCTGGCGTTGTACGTCGCCCTGGCCGCAGTGGCCGGGGTGCTGGCGGCGGTCGGCCCGGCCCGGTCGGCCGCGAACGTCGACGTGCTCCGGGCGGTGGTCACGGACTGACGCCCGGGAGGGCAGGGTGCTACTCGTCCCCGGTCAGGTTGAAGGCGCGCAGCTTGCGGCCGGTGAGCCAGGTGCCGGCGACGACGACGATGACGGTGGCGACGACGGCGTAGACGGTGCCCAGACCCTCGACGAGGTTGATCTCGGCGGTGACCTGGTCGATGATCGCCCCCGCCCACCGGGTGACGCTCAGCCATCGCACGCCGTCGAGGAGCCCACCGAGCAGGCCCTCCCAGATCAGCATGTAGATCAGGCCGACCACCACGGCGTGCCGGGTCATCACCGAGAGCAGCGCGAACACTGCGCAGTACGCCAGTCCGCCGGCCAGTGAGCCGAGCGCGAACCCGGCACCTAGCTGCGGGTCGTCGAGGGCCAGGACCAGACCGGCGATCAGCATCGGCACGGCCGCGAACAGCAGCACGCAGCTCGCTGCGACGACCAGCTTGCTGACCACGATGGTGTGCCGGGAGATCGGCTTGGCCAGCAGGTAGGCGATCGAGCCGTCGTCGATCTCCGGCGCCAGCACGCCGGTGGTGGCGAGCAGGGCGACCAGCGGCACGATCACGACCAGCCCCAGGCCGTACAGCGTGTCCGAAGCGGCCTCGAGGTCGTCGCCGACGAGCACCCGCACGAGCACCGCCAGCCCGACGAGGACCAGCGGCAGCAGGAACAACAGGATTCCGCGCCGGCGTCCGAAGACGCTGCGCACTCCGAGCCGCACGATCGTCGGCGAGACGGGGCTCGTCATGCCGACACCAGGTAGGCGAAGACGCTCTCCAGCGACTCGTCGGTCGGGGTCACCTCGAGCAGCCGGATTCCGTGGTCGCGGGCCAGCTGCGGCAGCACCTCGCTGAACCGGCCGAAGTCGGAGGCCTCCAGCTCGATACCGCCCTCCGAGCGGAGCCGGGCGCCGCGCACCGACGGGTCGGCCAGCAGCACCGAAGCCATCGTCCGGTCGTCAGCGGTGCGCAGCACGAACCGGTTGGGGCGGTCGGTCATCAGTCGCCGGATGGCGCCGAAGTCACCGGAGGCCGCGTGCCGTCCGGCGACCACGACCTCGATCTGGCGGGCGACCTGCTCGACCTCCTCGAGGATGTGCGAGCTGAACAGCACGGTCCGTCCCTCGGCCCCCATCCTGCGCAGCAGGTCCATCAGGTGGATCCGCTGCCGCGGGTCCATGCCGTTGAACGGCTCGTCCAGCAGCAGCACTGCCGGGTCGTGCACCAGCGACGACGCCATCTTGATCCGCTGCCGCATCCCCTTGGAGTACGTCGAGATCACCCGGTCCTGCGCATCGCTCATCTCCACCAGCGCGATCGACGCCTGGGCCGCCGCGTCCGCGTCCGGCAACCCGTGCAGCTCGGCGTTGGCCACGACGAACTGCCGCCCGGTCAGGTAGTCGAACAGCGCCTCCCGCTCCGGGACCAGGCCGACCTTGCGGTAGACCTGCTCGTTGCGCCACAACGGCTCGCCGTCCAGGGTGACGGTGCCGGTCGACGGTGCCAGGAACCCGGACATCAGCGCGATCAGCGTGGACTTGCCCGCGCCGTTGGGGCCGAGCAGACCGGTCACGCCGGGCCGGATCGTCATCGAGACGTCGTTGACGGCGACGACGTTGCGGTACCACCGCGACACGTGGTCCAGCTGGAGGGTGCTCATGCGCTCACCCGCCGGAAACGAGCCAGCATCGCGCCGACCGCGCCGAGCACGGTGACCACGGTCGCGACCAGGTAGGCAACACCGATCGCGTCGCTCGTCGGCGGCGTCGGCGTGGCCGCCGGTGAGTCGAACAGGAACACCTGCAAGCCGTTGATCAGCGTGTACGGCGAGAAGAGTCCGGCGACCTCGCCGACGGTCTCGTTGCCGGACTCGGTGGAGATGCCCTGGATGGTGGTGACCACCGTGTAGCTGACCAGCAGCACCACGATGACCGCGGCCACGGCCAGCCCGCGCCGGATCGTCAGCGCCGAGACCACCGCGGCCAGGCAGGACAGGCAGACCGCCAGCAGCACGGCGCCGACCAGCGCGGCGAGGAAACGCTCGGTCTCCCGGCCCAGTGGCAGGTCCGCGAGCAGCCCACCGACGTAGAGCAGGAGCAGGGGAGCGGCGATCAGCAGCGCCGTCGCCGCGGTCAGCGACGCCAACCGCACCAGCACGTACGTCGTGCGCCGGCCCGGTCGCGCGAGGTACAGCGTGATCGTGCGGAACCGGAGGTCCCGTGAGATCAGGGCCGGGGCCTGGGAGGCGACGAACACCGAGATCAGCAGCTGCGTCGTGATCGGGTAGGTGGAGTAGGCGACGATGTGCTCGTCGAGCCCGAGGAGGGTGCGGGCCTGCACCAGGACGCCCACGAGGATCAGCGCCGGCAGCAGCATCAGCCCGAGCAGCCCCATCGGCAGAATCTTCGACCGGCCCGACCTCCCGAGGCCGAAGCAGTTGCGCAGCCCGGTGACGAAGAACGACCGGGCGACCGCGCCCTCGCCGAGCCGCGGGCCGGCGTACGGCCGGTAGCCGATGTCGTGGATGACTGCGGACGGCGCGGCCGTCCCTGGACGCTCAGACGGGCTGGACACTTCCCGCACCTCCTTCACGGAAGACGTCCTCGATGCGGTGATGCCGCTCCTGCATCCGGACCAGGCCGAGCCCGAGGTCTGCGGTGACGTCGCGGACCACGTCGCGGGTGGTCTCGTCGCGGACCTCGACCTCGATCATGTGACCGTCGACCGGCCAGGCGCGCAGCCCCGCGTCGACCAGCGCCTGCCCGAGCACGGTGTCGGCGTCGGTGCGGCCCTGCACCTCGATCAGCAGGTTGCCGGTCGTGTGCAGGAAGTCGGTCGTCGCGGAGGAGCGGAGCAGGCGTCCGCTGTCGAGCACGACGACGTGGTCGCTGATCCGCTCCAGCTCACCGAGCAGGTGGGAGGTCACCAGGACGGCGATGCCGAACTCGGTGCCGATCCGGCGCACCAGCGCGAGCATGTCGTCGCGCGAGGAAGGGTCGAGACCGTTCGTCGGCTCGTCCAGCAGCACCAGCCGCGGGTCGTGGACGAGGGCCTGGGCCAGCTTCGCGCGCTGCTTCATGCCCGTGGAGTAGCCGCCCATCGGCCGGTACCGCTCCTCGGCCAGGCCGACGTGGCGGAGCACGTCGGAGGCACGCTCCCGGGCAGCGGGATAGGGCAGTCCCGACATCTGACCCATGTGGACGACCAGGTCGCTCGCGGACACATCGGCCGGCAGGCAGTCGTGCTCGGGCATGTAGCCGACCAGCGCCCGGATTCGCGCGCCCTCGGCCGCCACATCATGTCCGAGGACGTGCGCGGTCCCGCTGCTGGCCGGGATCAGGCCGAGCAGGATCTTGATCAGCGTCGACTTGCCCGCGCCGTTCGCGCCGACCAGGCCGGTGACGCCGTCGCCGACGCTCACGTCGAGCTGGTCGAGCGCGGTCACACGTGGGTACTGCTTTGTCAGACCCGCAGTCTCGATAACCCCCACCGCACCAAGGTAGCGGTTGAGAGGGCCCGGCACCCGTCGTTCGCGCCGTATCTGCACATCGCTTCCACAAGAGCTTCACAGCAACCCGGGTTCATCGGAGCTCCTCGGTCCCCCCGGGCCCGTTGATCCGCGCAACGAGCGCAGCGCCGGACGCGGCTCTCACGTCGACGACGGCTCCGAGGGCAGCGAGCATCGGTTCGATGGAGGAGGGATCCGGATGCTCGATGTGGAAGGACTCGAGGACGAGACCGGGAGGTGCGGAGCGCGCGGGGTGCGGGGTGTCGCCCCAGCTGATCAGGAACGGGATCGGGCCCGCGGTCAGGGCGTTGCTCGTCAGGCGCCAGCGGAGGGTCGAGCCCGTCGGGTCGACGCGTCGACCGTCGATCACGTCGCCGGGGTCGAAGCCGTGGTGGCGAGCCTCGGCTACCGCCGCGTCGATGTCGTCGTTGGCGACGGCCCAGCCGACCAGCCCGCCTCGGGTGATGCCCTCGGTTCCGTAGGGCCTGGGGTGCGCCGGCTCG
>JAICRS010000288.1 GCA_025966335.1 Nocardioidaceae bacterium | reverse complement strand
TTACCCCACCAACAAGCTGATAGGCCGCGAGCTCATCCTTCACCGCCGGAACTTTCCACCACCATCAGATGCCTGAGGTGGTCGTATTCGGTATTAGCACCGGTTTCCCGGAGTTATCCCGAAGTGAAGGGCAGATTGCTCACGTGTTACTCACCCGTTCGCCGCTCGTGTACTCCCGAAGGAGCCTTACCGCTCGACTTGCATGTGTTAAGCACGCCGCCAGCGTTCGTCCTGAGCCAGGATCAAACTCTCCGTTGAATTCTTTTGATGTCCACCGAAGTGGGTCATCGACTCTTCAGAGTATCCCGGCTAGAGATGTCGTTCCCCGTCGAGACGGAGTCGGACGTTGTCTAACCTAAAGGAATCATCGACAGATACCGAGAAGCCGAAGCTCTCGCAACCTGCCGACTGGCGTTACAAATTAATTCGTCGACTTTTGGCACACTGTTGAGTTCTCAAGGATCAAGCGCGCACCGCAGCCCAGCCTCTCGGCCTCGCTGTGGGGCAACCTGGTAAAACTTACCGGGTGTTGCTGGCCCCGTCAAATCGGGGTTTTGCGCCTCCCGGCCCCGCACGTGCCACATCCACCGAGCTGTTCTGAGGCCGCTCTTGCGCGCACTCATCGACCTCGGTTGAGGTGTTAGTTTGGGTTTCCGCCCGGGGCCGGCCGCCCGGCCTCTCGGCCTTGCGTCCCGCCGCTCCCTGGCGACAGACAGAACATTACGTAGAACCGCCGGAGCAAGTCAAATCTGATTTCCGTGGCCCCGGTCACATCTGCAAACCTGCAGGTCAGAGCCGCTTTTGGCGCCGTACGCCCCCGCCCGGACCGGCCCGCGGCCCGTCGGAAACCACACCGTTGTAGTTAGCCGCCGGCCCTGGATCCGGGGTCAGACCACCTCGACACCGGCCAGGTTCTTCTTGCCCCGGCGCAGGACGAGCCAGGCGCCGCCGATCAGGTCCGCCTCGGACGGCGTGAGCTCGGGGTCCTCGACGCGCCGGTTGTTCAGGTAGGCCCCGCCCTCGCCGATCGTGCGACGGGCGGCCCCCTTGCTCGCCACCAGACCGGTCTCGACGAGCAGGTCGACGATGCCGGGAATCCCCTCGGCGCGCTTCACCTCGATCGCACCGGCCTCCCGCAGCGCAGCTCCCAACGTATCGGCGCTGAGCCCCGCCAGGTCACCGGACCCGAACAGCGCACCGGCCGCGGCCTTGATCCGCTCGGTCTCCTCGGCGCCGTGCACCATGGTGGTGACGTCATCGGCGAGCGCGCGCTGGGCGGCGCGGAGGAACGGCTTCTCCTCGGTCTGCCGCGCCAGGTCCTCGATCTCCTCGCGGGAGCGGAACGAGTAGTACTTCAGCAGGTCCACCACGTCCCGGTCGTCGGCGTTGAGCCAGAACTGGTAGAAGACGTACGGCGTCGTCATCTGCGCGTCGAGCCACACGGTGCCGGACTCCGTCTTGCCGAACTTCGTGCCGTCGGCCTTCGTGACCAGCGGTGTCGCCATCGCGTTGACGCGCGTGCCCTCCACCCTGCGGATCAGCTCGGCGCCCGCGGTGATGTTGCCCCACTGGTCGCTGCCGCCGGTCTGGAGCGTGACCCCGAAGTCCCGGAACAGGTTCAGGTAGTCCATCGACTGCAGCAGCACGTAGCTGAACTCGGTGTAGCTGATCCCGCTCTCCAGGCGCGACTTCACGACCTCGCGGGCGAGCATCCGGTTCACCGGGAAGTGCTTGCCGATGTCGCGCAGGAACTCGATCGTCGACAGTCCCGCGGTCCAGTCGTAGTTGTTGACCACGGTCGCGGCGTTCGGCCCCTCGAAGGTCAGGAACCGTTCGAGCTGGCCGCGGACGTTGGCACTCCACTGCTTGACCGTGTCCAGGCTGTTCATCACCCGTTCGCCGGCTTCCTTCGGGTCACCGATCATGCCGGTGGCGCCGCCGACCAGGCCGTACGGCTTGTGGCCGGCGTCCTGGAAGCGCTTGAGCGTGAGGATCTGCAGCAGGTTGCCCATGTGCAGGCTCGGGGCGGTGGGGTCGAACCCGCAGTAGAGCTTGACCATGCCGTCCGACAGCTCGGCGCGCAGCGCGTCGATGTCCGTCGAGTGCGCGATCAGGCCGCGCCACTCGAGGTCGTCGAGGACATGCTGGTCAGTGCTCACGTGAGGCCTTCCGGTCGGCCGTACGACGGACGTGGTGGATGCCGTCGTACGGGATCTGGTGGGACAAGCCTGCCTCATCGCACCGGCGGAACCGCAACCGGATTGTCAGCGTTCAGGGCAGCTCGCCGAACGCCAGGGGCTTGCGGGTGACCGGGTAGGTGGCCCAGTTCATCTTCACCGCCTCGCCGTCCGGCCCCCGGGTGATCCGCAGCAGCTCACCGGTCTCCCGGCCGGACACGGTGCGGTAGAGGTCCTCGCCGACCTTCTCGAACACCGACGCCGGCTTGTGCCCGGGAGCACCGGCTGCCTTCGCCTCGAGCTTGCCCTCGCGCACGCTGAACACGAACGGGGCACCTTCGGAGTACCAGCGCCCGATGACGCCGGCCAGCTCGGCGGGCACCCCGGTCCCGGGCCGCCACGGCTCCGGCTCGGCCGGGTCGTGGTCGAGCACGTGGTTGGCGAGGTCGACCGCCAGCGCTGCGGGATCGGGTGCGGAGGTGCTGTTCATCAGCGCCAGCCCCGACGTCCCGCTCTGCCGGTGCGTGAACAGGCCCGTGATGTGGCCAGGCATCCCACCGGTGTGGCCGACGAAGATCCGGTCGCCCGAGCGCAGCAGCATGAAGCCGAGCCCGAAGGCCAGCTGCCATCGCTCGAGGTCGGCCATGATCTGCGGCTGGCACATCTCCTCGAACGTGTCGGGGTGCAGCACCTCGTCGGTCGGGTCGGCGACGAAGCCGCCCCAGGTGACCATGTCCGTCGCGGTGCTGGCCAGCCCGCCGCAGGCCGCCATCGCCTTGAAGTCCATCAACGGCTCCGCGACGGGCACGTCGCTGTACGGCGGGACGTAGTAGCCCTGCACGTGCTTGCCGGCCGGCCCGACCGTCGTCCGGGTCATCCCGAGCGGCCGCAGGATCCGCGCCTGGACCGAGTCGAACCACTCGCGGCCGTCGAGCCGTGCGATCACCTCGCCGAGCATCGCGTAGACCAGGTTGGAGTAGTGCCACCGGTGGTGCGGCCTCAGCACCCGTTCGGCCTCCGCGAACCCGGCGACCAGCTCGGCCCGGTCGGGCTGCGCGAGGGTCTCCCAGACGTCGCCGACGGGCTCGCGCTGCATGCCGGAGACGTGCGCGAGCATCTGCCGGATCGTGATCCCCGGTTGCTGGGTCTCGGGCACGAGCGTGTCGAGCGTGTCGTCC
>JAICRS010000200.1 GCA_025966335.1 Nocardioidaceae bacterium | reverse complement strand
GGAGCTTGCGGCCTTCGGGTGCCGGGGTGGAGGGCGTGCTTGAGTGCTGGGTGGGCGCTTGAGTCACGGTCGCCACTCTACGCCGCGGCCGATGGGCACCCCAATCGGCCGCAGCCGTACGTCGGACCGGGCGATCCGGCCCTGGACGGGAGGGTCAGGGGATGTCGCGGCGGCGGAAGAAGAACACCGACAGGACCATCACCACGAGCAGCACCCCGCCCAGGTAGGCGACGCCCTCGCCGAGCGTCATCAGCACCTCGCGCCCGCACCCGTTCCGCGGCGTGCACACGCTCTGGTCGTAGTAGCGCCAGCCGTCACGCAGCCACGCGAACACGTTGTTCGCCAGGCTCCACCGGCCGGCGCCCTCGACCGGCAGGGACGCGGTCAGCGCCTCACCGCCCACGGCGTAGGCGAACATCACCGCGAGCGTGCCGACGGTGTGCCGCAGCAGCATGGTCAGCGCGAACCCGCCGGTCGCGCCGAGCGCGGCCATCAGCACGCCGCGGCCGACCATCCCGCGGATGTCCTCCTGGACCGTCGCGCCGGTGGCGATGCCGCGGGACTCCGCGACCAGGTAGAGGGTGACCCAGAACAGGCTGACCACCACCGCCGTGACCACCAGCGCACCGGTGAACACCGCGGCCGCCTTGGCCAGCCACACCTTCGAACGCCGCGGCTCGAACAGGAGCTGGTTGCTCATCGACCCGGACGCCCAGTCCGCGCCCGCGAACGTGGTGCCGATGATGATCATCAGCGCCGAGACGATCATCAGCACGGCCAGCCCGCTGTCCCCGCGTTCCTCGGC
Source organism: Nocardioidaceae bacterium (assembly GCA_025966335.1). GTDB lineage: Bacteria > Actinomycetota > Actinomycetes > Propionibacteriales > Nocardioidaceae > Nocardioides_C. The sequence goes on along the minus strand of JAICRS010000200.1, from coordinate 4,772 downwards.
GAGCGAGAGCTGGGACCGGTGCAGGAACCAGTCGGCCTGCGGCAGCATCTGCTGGCAGTCCTCCACGGTGGCACCGGGACCCATGAACCGCCGTGGGTGCTCCTGGCAGCGGGCCAGGTCGCGCTGGACCCAGGCGCGGTCGGCCTCCCGGTCCGCCTGGACCTGGGCCGCTGCGCGGTCCTCGGCGCTGATCGGACGTGTCTCGTAGATGGTGGTCCCGGCGAGGACCGTGGCGATCACCGCCGCCGCGAGCAGCATCAGCACGATCGCGCGGCGGGACCGCAACCGGCTCAGCTCGACCAGGAACAGCCTCATGCCGCACCCTCCTCGGGGGCCGCAGCGGCCAGCGTGTCGCCCTTGGTCAGCTGCAGGAACACCGACTCCAGGTCCTGCCGGACCGGGGTGAGCTCGCGCAGGTACATGCCCTGATCCGCGAGCAGCCGGGTGATCCGCTCGGTGTCCGCGGCGCCCTCGACGTGCAGCGCGCCGTCGCCGTTGGAGGTGACCGTGTAACCGGCCCGTTGCAGGTGGGCGGTCGCTGCCGCCGGATCGGCGATCACCACGCGCGTCGTACTCGCTGCGCTGTCACCGACCAGGTCCTCGACGTCCCCGGAGGCCAGCAGTCGGCCGTTGCCGATGATCGACACGGACTCGCACACCTGCTGCACCTCGGCGAGGATGTGCGAGCTCAGGAGCACGGTCACCCCGGTCTCGCCGAGCTGGCGGATCATGTCGCGGATGTCGCGGATCCCGGCCGGGTCCAGGCCGTTGGTGGGCTCGTCGAGGATCAGCAGGTCCGGGCTCTTGAGCAGGGTGGCGGCGATCGCCAGCCGCTGCTTCATGCCGAGCGAGTAGCCCTTGAACCGCTCGCGGTCGCGGCCGGTGAGGCCGACCCGTTCCAGCGCGGAGTCGACGCTGCTCGACGGTGCGCCGATGGAGCGGGCCAGCAGCGTCAGGTTCTTGCGGCCGGTGAACGTCGGGATGAACTTCGGCTGCTCGACGACCGCGCCGACGCGGTCCATCACCTCGGGGAGGCGGGCCGGCACCGGCTCACCGAACAACCGCATCTCGCCCTTGCTGGCGCGGGCGAGGCCGAGCAGCATCCGGATCGTGGTGGTCTTGCCGGACCCGTTCGGGCCCAGGAAACCGTGCACGCCGCCGGCCGGGACCGCGAGGTCGAGGTCGTGGACGGCGACGATGTGGCGGCCTCTGCGCGTGCGGAACTCCTTGCGCAGGCCGCTGGTCTCGATGACCAGTGCGCTCATGTTCTCCCCGTATCTGTCAGGGATCCACCATGGCGCAACGGCGAGTCAGGCCAACGGATTGAGCACGGGAACGCTCAACGTGTCGCCTGCGGGGCGGTGCTTGCGGCCGGGCTCGGGGCGCGGGTCGTAGTCGGGGGTCGGGTCGTACGGCGCCCAGCCGAGCAGCTCGCGGAGGTGCCCCTCGACCACCGGAACGGCCTCCGCGACCGTGACGTCGCGGCCGAGCTCGGCCGACAGCGAGGTCACTCCGGCGTCGGCGATGCCGCAGGGCACGAACCGGTCGTACCAGGACAGGTCCACGTCGCAGTTCAGCGCGAACCCGTGCATGGTGACCCCGCGGCTGACCCGGATGCCGAGGGCGGCGATCTTGCGCTCAGGGCCGCGGTCGTCGGCGCGCAGCCACACGCCGCTGCGGCCGGGAACGCGGGCGGTGGTCACACCGAGGTCGGTGCAGGCGTGGATCAAGGCCTCCTCGACGCGGCGGACGTAGTCGACCACGAGCACGTGCTCGGGCAGCCGCACGATCGGGTAGCCGACGAGCTGGCCGGGTCCGTGGAAGGTGATCTTGCCTCCGCGGTCGACGTCGATCACCGGAGTGCCGTCGTCGACGGGCCGCTCTTGCGGCTCGGTCCGCTTTCCCGCGGTGAACACCGGGGGGTGCTCGAGGAGCAGGGTGGTGTCCGGGCCGCCGGCCACGACCGACTCGTGCACCCGGCGCTGGAGGTCCCACGCGGCGAGGTACTCCACGGTGCCGAGGTTCTCGAAGATCACGGATCCGAGCCTAGTCCTGACGCAGTTGGTGCTCGGGGCCAGGGATGCGCGATTATGTGAACCGCTTGGTCCGACGTCCCGAGACCCACCCGAGAGGCCTCATCATGGCGAGCACCTCCAGCCGTTCGAAGCGATGGATCCTGCCCACGGTCGTCGTACTCCTCTGGTTGTTCGTGGGCGGCCCGCTCGGCAGCTTCGCCGGCAAGCTCGCCCAGGTGCAGGAGAACGACAACGCGGCGTTCCTGCCGCAGAGCGCCGAGTCCACGGTCGCGATGGAGGAGTACGCCAAGTTCATCGGCTCCGAGAGCGTGCCCACGATCGTGGTCTTCGAGCGCGAGGGCGGCCTGACCGCGCAGGACCAGCAGGTGATCGCCGGCTACGCCGAGGAGCTGCGGCAGATCGACCACGTCGACGCGGACGGCGTGGTGGGCCCGATCCCGTCCGAGGACGGCACCGCCGCCCAGCTGGTGGTGCCGCTGGCGACCTCCGACGGTGAGGCCCTGGTGCAGGCGGTCGTCGACATCCGGGCGGCGCTCGAGGACACGCCGCCGGGGCTGACCGCACTGGTCGGCGGGCCGGGCGGCATCCTCGGCGACTTCATCGAGGCGTTCGGAGCGATCGACGGGATCCTGCTCGGCGTAGCGCTGCTGTTCGTGCTGGTGATCCTGCTCATCGTCTATCGCAGTCCGGTGCTGCCGTTCGTCGTACTCTTCTCCGCCGTCCTGGCGCTCGGGGTGGCCTCCGCGGCGATCTACGGGCTGGCCAGCAACGACATCCTGGACCTCAACGGGCAGAGCCAGGGCATCCTCTTCATCCTCGCGGTCGGTGCCGCGACCGACTACTCCCTGCTGATCGTGGCGCGGTTCCGGGAGGAGCTGCGCGACACCGAGTCGAAGTACGACGCGATGAGGAAGGCCTATCGCGGCGCGCTGGAGCCGATCCTGGCCTCGGGGGCCACGGTGATCCTGGGTCTGCTGTGCCTGCTGCTCTCGGACCTGTCCAGCCTCAGCGGACTCGGTCCGGTCGGCGCCTTCGGGATCGCCGGGGCGATGCTGGCGGCGCTGACCCTGCTGCCGGCGGCGCTGGTGCTGCTCGGCCGTCGGGCGTTCTGGCCGCTGATGCCGCACTTCGGTTCCGAGCACCGGGATACCCGCGGGATCTGGGGGAAGGTCTCGCGGCTGGTCGGCCGCCGCGCCCGCACGGTGTGGGTGGTGACCTTCGTGGCGCTGGCCGCCTGCGCGGCGTTCGTGCCGACGCTGAACGAGGAACCGGTCCCGCAGACCGAGCTGTTCCTCACCGAGGTCGACTCGGTGAAGGCGCAGGAGATCCTCGACGAGCACTTCGCGGCCGACCGGAGCAGCCCGGCGCTGGCCATCGTCGAGGAGGAGAACCTCCAGGAGGCGATGGAGGTCGCGTCGGGGCGGGAGGGTGTCGCGGAGAACGGGGTCAGCTACCTCCCGGTGGAGCCCGCGGGCGGTGCGCCGGACGAGCTTCCGCCGCCGAAGATCGTCGACGGTGAGGCGGTGATGCTGGTCACCCTCGACTCCAACGCAGACTCGGCGCGCGCCACGGAGACCCTGCGCGACCTGCGCGAGGACCTGGACACCGTCAGCGAGGACATCGTGGTCGGCGGGCAGACCGCGATCCTGCTGGACACCCGAGACACCATCGACGCCGACCGGCTCAAGGTGATCCCGGCGATCCTGCTGGTGATCCTGGTGGTGCTGGCGCTGCTGCTCCGCTCGCTGCTCGCGCCGTTCATCCTGATCGTGGCCAACGTGCTGTCGTTCGGCGCGACGATGGGCATCAGCGCTGTCTTGTTCAACCACGTGTTCGACTTCCCGTCCTCGGACCCGTCGACGCTGCTGATCGGCTTCGTGTTCCTGGTCGCGCTGGGCATCGACTACTCGATCTTCCTGATGACCCGGGTGCGGGAGGAGTCGATCAAGCAGGGGACCCATCCCGGCATCCTGAAGGGGTTGTCGGTGACCGGCGGCGTGATCACTTCAGCCGGTGTGGTGCTGGCCGCGACGTTCGCGGCGCTGAGCGTGCTGCCGCTCCTGTTCCTGGTGCAGATCGCGTTCATCGTCGCGTTCGGCGTGCTGCTCGACACGATCATCGTCCGCTCGTTGCTCGTGCCGGCACTGTCCTACGACATCGGGCCGGCGATCTGGTGGCCGAGCAAGCTGTGGCACACCCCGGACCACGCGGACCCGGTGACCGCCGAGATGCTCCACCTCGGTGAGGCCGACGGCGTGGCCCTCGACCGCGAGCCTGTGGACAACGACGGCGGGACCAGGCCGAGGTAGGCCACAGTGGTGCCGTGCACCGGTACCCCTGGCTCCTCGCTGCGACGGTCGTCGCGCTCGCCCTGTCCGGTGCGCTGTGGTGGGTCGGATCCGCGGACCGATCCGCTGGTTCCTCTGGTGCGTGGGTCGGCGCCGTCGTCGATCAGTCGGACGCGCTGGGCTTCGGTTCGCCGGCCGGGTCGGTCGGGCTCCAAGCGGAGGAGGCCGCTGCCCCGGCCCGGTCGATGCCGGCGGTCGACGTACTCCACGACTGGGACCGGGCTCGGGCGCGGGCCTACGCGGCCGGGGACGTGGCCGGGCTGAGGACGCTCTACGTGCCGGGTTCGTCGGCGGGTACGGCGGACGTGGCGATTCTGGCTTCGTACACCCGGCGCGGACTGCGGGTGGAGCGGATGCGGATGCAGCTGCTGGCCCTCGAGGTGCTCGG
>JAICRS010000165.1 GCA_025966335.1 Nocardioidaceae bacterium | reverse complement strand
GACACCGTGCCGAGGGCTCCGGTCAGCCCGAGCCGACGGGCGATGATGCTCGCGATCTCGATCGGGGCGGCGGTCACCAGCCAGACCCGCTGACCCTGGTCCAGGTGCAGCTGGGCGAGCGCCCGCGTGCCCGGCCAGATCCGGTGCGCCATCGCCTCCTCGAAGATCTCCTCGCCGAGCGACTCCAGCTCCTCGACCTTGTGCCCCTTGATGAAGTTGAGCGCGGACGTGCGGGCCTCCGCGACGTGTTCGGGGTCCTCCACGCCGACCACCCGGAAGTAGGCCTGCTTCCACGCGGCACCGAGGATCTCCCGCGTGGTGAAGAACTTGCGCCGGTGCAGGCCGCGGGCCAGGTGGAAGATCGAGGCGCCCTGCATGATCGTGTTGTCGACGTCGAAGAACGCCGCGCTGCGGGTGTCGGGTGGGGTGGCGAGGGCGGACTCGACCTCCGCGACCGCGGCCGCCGCCTCGCCGGCGAGCACCGACCTGGCGCGGAGGTCCACGGAGCGGCGGCCCTGGCGTCGATGGGGACGGGCGGCGTTCACAGGCTCACCCTAGACTCACGCATGTGACCTCGCACCCGGCGTCGAACCTCGCGGACCTGCTCGCCCGCGCTGCCGCGGAGAGCCCCGACCGGATCGCGCTCGTCGAGGCGTCGACCGGTCGCCGCGTCACCTGGACCGAGCTCGACGCCGAGGTCAGCCGGGTCGCGCACGGCCTTTCCGGGATGGGCCTGGTCGCCGGCTACCGCGTCGTGATCTGCGTGACCAACCGGGTCGAGTTCGTCACCAGCTACCTCGGTGCCCTGCGGGCCCGGATGGTGGCGGTGCCGGTGAACCCCCGCTCCGCGACCGGCGAGCTGGTCCGGATGGTCGCCGACTGCGGAGCGCGGGTGGTCGTCGCGGACCCGATCACGGTGACCAGCGTCCGGGCCGCCGTCGCCGGCCTCGAGGACGCGCTGCAGAGAGCCGACGAGGAGCTGAGGTCGCGCACCGCCGTACCCAGGATCGTGGTGGCCAGCGCGCCCACCGTGCCCGGCGAGACGTCGTACGACGACCTGCTGCGCGAGGGCGACGCCGACATCCCGACACCCGAGGACGCCGAGGCGCTCGCGGTGCTCCTCTACACCAGCGGTACGTCGGGGCGCCCGCGCGCGGCGATGCTGAGCCATCGAGCGCTGATGGCCAACGTCGAGCAGGCCGCGGCGGTCGAGCCCGCGATGGTCACCGGGAACGACACCGTGCTCGGGGTGCTGCCGCTGTTCCATGTCTACGGGCTCAACGCGGTGCTCGGCCAGGTCCTCCGGCAGTCGGCCCGTCTGGTCCTCGTCGACGGTTTCGAGGTCGAGGGGTCGCTCGACATCATCGAGGACGAGGCGGTCACCGTGGTGCCGGTGGCGCCGCCGGTGTTCTCCTACTGGGTGGCGGTGGAGAGCCTGCGCGACCGGCTCTCCGGCGTGCGGAGGGTGCTGTCCGGGTCGGCCCCGCTCGCCCCCGAGGTGGTCAAGGCGTTCACCGCGTTGAGCGGGCTGGAGGTGCACCAGGGCTACGGACTGACCGAGGCGGCACCGGCGGTCACCTCGACGCTGTGCAGCCGGCACATCAAGGCCGGCTCGGTCGGCGCCGCCCTGCCCGGCATCGGGATCCGGCTCGTCGACGAGTCCGGCCGACCGCCCGAGGGGGCGGACCCCGGCGAGATCCTGATCTCCGGTGCGAACCTGTTCTCCGGTTACTGGCCGGACGGCGAGGACGGCCCGGACGCCGAGGGCTGGTGGCCGACCGGGGACGTCGGGTTCCTCGACGCCGACGGCGACCTGTTCCTGGTCGACCGGCTCAAGGAGCTGGTGATCGTCTCCGGGTTCAACGTCTACCCGAGCGAGGTCGAGGACGTGATCGCCGAGGTCGACGGGGTCGCCGAGGCCGCGGTGATCGGGACCGAGCACGCGGAGACCGGCGAGGCGGTGGTGGCCTACGTGAAGGCCGACCCGGACCGTGCACTGTCCGAGCAGGAGCTGGTCGAAGCGGTCCGCGACCACTGCGCCACGCGGCTGGCACGGTTCAAGCAGCCGACCGCGATCAACGTGGTGCCCGAGCTGCCGCACACGATCACCGGCAAGGTCGCCAAGGGCCGGCTCCGCGCGACCGAGCGGCGACGGGCCCTGGGGCTGCTCGAATGAACGGGCCCACCGAGCTGGGCGAGACACCACCCCGGGTGGTGCTGTACTCCAGGCCCGGCTGCCACCTGTGCGACGACGCCCGCGCGGTGATCGAGGCGGTGTGTGCCGAGCTCGGAGAGCGGTACGACGAGATCGACATCACCGGGTCCGAGGAGCTGACCCGGTCGTTCGGGGAGGAGATCCCGGTGACCTTCGTCGACGGCCGGCAGCACGACTTCTGGCGGGTCGACCCGGTCCGGCTGCGCGCGGCCCTCGCCTGAAACCGGGTCCGGAGCACCCCGGATACCGTGAGACAAGTCACCTGTGGTAGCCACCGGTCGGACTCAGTTTGTTCTCACGTTCACAAACTCCTAAAGTGAGCCTCGCTGCCGGTTGCCGCGGTCCCGAGGGACGGGTTTGCCCACGTTCTGGCAGCGCCCAGGAGAATCGTGACCTCAGCACGCAGCACGCGGAACGGCACCCCCGGTGAGGGAGTGTCCCGGTCGGCGTCTGCTCGGGCCCCTGAGCGTGGCATCCCGGAGGCCACCATCGCCCGGCTCCCGGTCTACCTGCGGGCCCTGATCACGCTGTCCGAGCGGGGCATCGCCACCTGCTCCAGCGAGGAGCTCGCCACTGCCGCCGGGGTGAACAGCGCCAAGCTCCGCAAGGACCTGTCCTACCTCGGGTCCTACGGCACCCGCGGCGTCGGCTACGACGTGGAGTACCTCCGCTACCAGATCGCCCGCGAGATCGGCGTCACCCAGGACTGGCCGGTCGTGATCGTCGGGATCGGAAACCTCGGGCACGCGCTCGCGAACTACTCCGGCTTCAGCTCCCGCGGCTTCCGGATCGTGGCCCTGCTCGACAGCGACCCCGCCCGGCTCGGCGAGAAGCTCGGCGACATGCGCATCCGCGGCTTCGACGAGATCGAGACCCTGGTCGAGGAGCTCGACATCGCGATCGGCGTCATCGCCACCCCCGCCGTTTCCGCGCAGGACGTCTGCGACCGGCTGGTCGCGGCCGGGGTGACCAGCATCCTCAACTTCGCGCCGACCGTGCTGAACGTGCCCGCGGGCGTCGACGTGCGCAAGGTCGACCTGTCCATCGAGCTGCAGATCCTCGCCTACCACGAGCAGCGCAAGGCACTGGCCTTCGACGGCGCGGTCGACATCGTCGAGCCGCCCGTCGACCCGAGGGTGGTGGAGTCGGCATGAGCGTCCTCGTCGTCGGTGTCTCCCACCGCACCGCACCGGTGTCCGTGCTCGAGCAGCTCGCGCTCGACCCGGACGGTGTGGCCAAGCTGATCCACCAGGTGGTCGAGTGCGAGCACGTGCTCGAGGCGACCGTGCTCTCGACCTGCAACCGGATCGAGATCTACGCCGAGGTGGACCGGTTCCACGGCTCGGTCGAGTCGGTCTCCCGGGTGCTGTGCGAACGCGCCGTCGAGCGGCCCGAGGAGATCGTTCCCCACCTCTACGTGCACTACGACGACGGAGCCGTCGCGCACCTGTTCAACGTCGCCTCCGGCCTCGACTCGATGGTGGTCGGCGAGGGCCAGATCCTCGGCCAGGCCCGCGAGGCGCTCCGGCTCGGCCAGGAGAGCGGCACCATCGGTCCCGCGCTCAACGTGCTGTTCCAGCAGGCGCTCCGGGTCGGCAAGCGCGCCCACTCCGAGACCGACATCGACGCTGCCGCACCGTCGCTGGTCTCCGTCGCGCTGGACCGGGCGACCAGGGCGATCGGTCCGCTCACGGACAAGCGGATGGTGGTGATCGGCGCCGGGTCGATGGCCTCGCTCGCCGTCTCGACCGCCCGCAAGGCCGACGCCGGCGACATCGCGATCGCCAACCGGACCAGCTCCAACGCCGCCCGGCTCGCCCAGCAGTACGACGGGCGGATGGTCGAGCTCGAGGAGATCGGCCCGGAGCTGTCGCGGGCGGACCTGATCATCTCCTGCACCGGGGCGACCGGCATCGTCCTGCCGCTCGGCCGGATCGCCGAGGCCCGCAGCCACACCACCAGCCCACTGGCCGTCGTCGACCTGGCGCTGCCGCACGACGTGGACCCCGCGGTCGGTGAGCTCCCCGGAGTCACGCTGATCGGCCTGGCCCGGCTGGCCGAGGAGGTCAACGAGGGTGAGGGGGCCACCGATGTGGCCGCCGTACGCGCCATCGTCAGCCAGGAGATCGCCGCGTTCCTCGCGGCCCGGCGGTCGGCCAGCGTCACCCCCACGGTCGTGGCGCTGCGCACGATGGCCACCGGCGTCGTGGAGGGCGAGGTGGACCGGTTGCTGACCCGGCTGCCCGACCTGGACCCGCAGATCCGTGCCGAGGTGGAGCTGGCGGTACGCCGGGTCGCCGACAAGCTCCTGCACCAGCCGACGGTGCGGGTCAAGGAGCTGGCCAACGAGACCGGCGCGATCTCCTACGCCGCGGCGCTGGCCGAGCTGTTCTCACTCGACCCCGAGGCCGTTGACGCCGTGACCCGAGCGGAGGGACCGCGATGAGCCAGGACCAGGCCCCGCTGCGCGTGGGCACCCGCGCCTCGCTGCTGGCCCGCACCCAGAGCGGCCACGTCGCGGACGCCCTGCGGGCCGCGCTGGGCCGCGAGGTGGTGCTGGTCGAGGTGACCACCGAGGGCGACATCACCTCGGCACCGCTGTCCTCGCTCGGCGGGGTCGGTGTCTTCGTCAGCGCGCTGCGGGACGCCCTGCTGCGCGGGGACGTCGACATCGCCGTGCACTCGTTGAAGGACATCCCGACCTACCCGACCGAGGGGATCACCCTCGCCGCCGTACCGCTGCGGGAGGACCCGCGCGACGTGGTGGTCGCCCGCGACGGGTTGACCCTCGGGGAGCTGCCCGCCGGCTCGCGGGTCGGCACCGGGTCGCTGCGCAGGTCGGCCCAGCTGCACGCGCTCGGTCTCGGCCTGGAGATCGTCGACATCCGCGGCAACGTGGACACCCGGATCGGCAAGGTCACCTCCGGGGAGCTCGACGCGGTGCTTCTCGCCCGCGCGGGTCTGGCGCGCACCGGCCGGCTCGACGCGGTCACCGAGGTGCTCGACCCGCTCCAGATGCTTCCCGCACCCGGGCAGGGTGCATTGGCAGTGGAATGTCGTAGCGACGACGAGTTCCTGGTCGACCAGGTCCGCGGCGCGCTCGACGACACCCGCACCCGATCGGCCGTGACCGCCGAACGCATCGTGCTCGCCGCACTCGAGGCAGGCTGCTCCGCACCCGTGGGGGCGCTCGCCGAAATTGCGGAAGGCGAGCACGGTGACGAACTATGGGTCAGAGCGATCGCATTGTCGTCCGACGGTGCGGCCGCCGTACGAAAATCTGCCACCGGCACACCCGACGACGCTGTCGGAGTGGGCCAGCGCCTCGCAGCAGAGATGCTCGAAGAAGGCGCCGACACCCTCATCACTGAGCGGGTGTCATGACCGCACGGCCACTCGAGAAGAGCAAGAAGGCGACTGTGAGCAAGACCGCTACCAAGACCGCAGCCACCAAGCGAACCGCCACGCGCGCGACGAAGGAGACACCGGCGCTGAAGAAGAGCGGGGCGACCACGGCCACGAAGGCGATGCCGAAGAAGGCCAGGGCCAAGAAGGCTCCGGAGCAGGTGGAGCCGACCAAGCCGTCCGCACCGGCCGGTTACGTCTCGTTCGTCGGCAGCGGTCCCGGTGACCCCGAGCTGTTGACCGTGCGTGCGGTGGACCTGCTGCGTCAGGCCGAGGTGGTCGTGACCGAGGTGCCGTCCCACGTCGACCTGGTGCGCACCCTGCTGGGCCTGCCCGCCCCGAAGGTGGTCCTCGACGAGGACGGCAACCAGGTGGAGGAGTCCCCGGCGTCCGGGCCGACGTTCGTCGACGGCGGGTTCGGCCAGGACGGGCAGCCGCTGACCCATGCCGCCCGCGCCAAGGTCGTGGTCAAGCAGGCCAAGTCCGGCAAGCGCGTCGTCCGGCTGATGGCCGGCGACCCGTTCGTCTACGCCTCCGGGCCCGAGGAGGCGCAGGCCTGCGTCAAGGCCTGCATCGGCTTCGAGATCGTGCCCGGCGTCTCCTCGGTCACCGCGGTACCCGCCTACGCCGGCATCCCGCTGACCACCAAGAACAACCGCGAGGTCGCGGTGGTCACCTGCGGCGACGCCAAGGTCGACTGGACCCAGTACGCCGACAACCGCACGCTGGTGCTGCTGTCCGCGGTGAGCTCCATCGGCGACATCGCCAAGGCGCTGGTCGCGGCCGGCCGTCCCGCCGAGACGTCGGTGTCGATGACCCGGGTCGGTACGACGACCGAGCAGGCGACCGTGGTCTCCACGCTGGAGCGGATCGCCGCCGACGCCCGGGCCGCCCGGATGACCCCGCCCGCGATCACCGTGGTCGGAGACGTGGTGGACCTGCGCGGCACGCTGTCCTGGTTCGAGACCAAGCCGCTGTTCGGTTGGCGGGTGCTGGTGCCCCGCACCAAGGAGCAGGCCGGCTCCCTGTCCGCGCGGCTGCGTGGCTACGGCTCGGTCCCCGAGGAGGTGCCCACGATCTCGGTGGAGCCGCCGCGCAACCCGCAGCAGATGGACAAGGCGATCCGGGGCCTGGTCGAGGGCCGCTACGAGTGGATCGCGTTCACCT
>JAICRS010000226.1 GCA_025966335.1 Nocardioidaceae bacterium | reverse complement strand
CGGCTACGAGGCCGACGACGTGATCGGGACGCTCGCGACCGGCGCGGGGATGCCGGTCGACGTGGTGACCGGGGACCGAGACCTGTTCCAGCTCGTCGACGACGACGCGGAGGTCCGGATCCTCTACACCGCGCGTGGCGTCGGCAGGCACGAGCGGATGACCAACGCCGTCGTCCGGGAGAAGTACGGCATCGACGGGCGGCAGTACGCCGACTTCGCGGCACTGCGCGGTGACGCCTCCGACGGGTTGCCGGGAGTCGCCGGGATCGGCGAGAAGACCGCTGCCACCCTGCTCGGGCGGTTCGGCGACCTGCCGGGCATCGTCGCGGCCTCGCTCGACCCGGAGTCGGACCTGGCACCCGGCCCGCGTCGCAAGCTCAAGGACGCGGCGGACTACCTGCTGGTGGCGCCCAAGGTCGTCGAGGTCGCCCGCGACATCGATCTCGGCTCGCCGGACCTGCGGCTACCGCGCACGCCGAAGGACCCGGACTCGCTGGTCGCGCTGTCCGACACGTGGGGCCTCGGCGGCTCGGTCACCCGGCTCGTGGAGACCCTGACCGACCTCAGCTGAACGGGGCGCGGCCGATGGTCAGCGGGATGCCGTGCGGTAGGCCTGGGCGTTGCCGAGGTCCGGCTCGAACCCGACGCTGCGGTAGACCCGGCCGGCCGGGTTGGTGGGCTCGGTGATGATCACCCACCGGTCGCAACCGTGCCCCGACGCCCAGCGCGCGGCAACGCCGAGCAGGTGGGCGGCCAGCCCACGGCGACGATGGTCCGCAGCCGTCCCGACGCTCTGGTAGCGCGCTGTCGTGCCGCAGCGGACGATCCCCAGCTCGGCGACCAGGACATCGCCGGCGAAGGCGCCGAACCAGGCACCGGCGTCCCGCTCGGAGAGAGTACGGCGAGCCTCCACCTGTGCCTGGGCGAACCGCTCGAAGGACGCAAGCTCGTGCTCACCGGTCCGCGCGTTCTCCGCGACACTGCGCGCAACGGACTGTGCCCAGTCGTCGCCGCCGAGCCGACGTACGGTGTATCCGGCCGCCAGCGGCGTCTGCCGTGGCAGGACCCGGGTCGTGAGGACGTCGTCCAGCTCCACCTCGAGCCCGTGATCCACCCAGGACTGGGTGTTGTCAGGCATCCGGATCAGGCCGATCGCCCGCCAGGTGGCTTCCGGGAAGGCGGTCTCGAACACCTCGACCCATCGCGTCGCGTCGTCCACCGCGTTCTCGTCGGTGACGAAGACGAGGTTGCCCCAGTGGAAGTCGGGGTTGTGCGGGCTGCGGACGAGCAGGTGGTCGTCGTGGGTCTCGATCACGGAGCCGGTCTGCTCGAGGACGGCGAGGTCGGTCTCCCAACCCGGAGGCATGCGCATGGTGCTCGGCAGGGTCAGCTGATCGGGAGCAGCTTCTGCGCCTCCGCGGCCTCACGAGACGCAGCCGCCCGCTTCTCCGCCTCGGCCAACGAGTCACCGGCGTGCTCACGCCACCAGGCCTGGCCGGTCTCAGGCAGGGTGTGGATCGGGTCGAAGTACTCGTAGGTGCGGGTCAGCGCCTCCGGGTCGTTCGCCTCGATCGAGGTGCGGTAGTTCTTGGTCCAGTGCGAGATGCCGCGCTCACGGTCGTAGTCGGCGAGCTGGTGCACCCAGCGCTTGCCGACGAACGGCACGTCGCAGACGATCCGCGGGGTGGCGAAGCCGGGCAGGTATCCCATGATGTGGTGCTGCAGCCGCTGGGCGTCGGCGACCGAGACCCGCCAGTGCTCGCTGAACGGGATCATGTCGCACATGTAGAAGTAGTAGGGCATGATCTGCGCCCCGTCGAGCAGCGCGAAGCACAGGTCGAGCAGTGCGTGCGGGTCGGCGTTCACGCCGTTGAGCAGCACGCCCTGGTTGCGCACGTCGCGGATGCCGGTCTCCAACATCGCCTTCGACGCCTTGGCGACCAGCGGGGTCACCGAGTTGGCGTGGTTGACGTGGGTGTGGATCGCGATCGACACCCCGCGCTCGTTGGCGACCTTGGCCACGCGCGACATGCCGGCGCGGACCTCGTCCTGCAGCCAGTGCTGCGGCAGGCCCATCAGCGCCTTGGTCGCGAGCCGGATGTCGCGGATGTTCTCGATCTCGAGGACCCGGGTGAGGAAGTCCTCGAGCCGCGGCCACGGCATGTTCGCCACGTCACCGCCGGAGACGACCACGTCGCGCACCTGCGGGGTGCTGCGCAGGTAGGTCATCATCGCGTCCAGCCGGTCGACCGGCTTGAGGTTGAACTTGAGCTTGTCGATCACCGGGGTGGAGTTGCCGACCAGGTCCATCCGGGTGCAGTGCCCGCAGTACTGCGGGCAGGTCGGCAGCAGCTCGGCGAGCACCTTGGTGGGGTAGCGGTGGGTCAGCCCCTCGGCCACCCACATGTCGTGCTCGTGCAGCGAGTCGCGGGTGGCGTGCGGGTGCGAGGGCCAGTCGGTGCGGCGGTCGGAGAACACCGGCAGCATGTAGCGGCGGACCGGGTCGGCGTAGAACGCCTCGGTCAGCGACCCCGGACCGGACGGTACGACGGACGCGGCGATCGTGTTCATCATCTGCGGGGGCATCAGCATCGACATGGTGGCCCGCTCGCGCTGGTCACGCTCGAGGTCCTCGTAGAACCGCTCGTCGACGAGATCGCCGAGCAGCGCACGCAGCTGCTTGAGGTTCTTCACGCACTTCGCGCGCTGCCACTGGACCGACTCCCACTCCTCGCGGGTGACGTCCTTCCAGCCCGGGAACCGGGTCCAGTCGGGCTCGACGAGCTCGGTCCGCCGGTAGGGGTACGGCTGGCCGTTCTCCAGCCCGGCCGCGCTCTCGATGCTCATGACAACTCCTCGAAGACTGATCCGCCTCGCCGGCGGTCGGCCGGACTAGGTTGAACGTGGATGACTGCGGGCGCGTTGGTTTGTGCGGCGCGCCGTCTCATGCCAGAGTACGCAAAGAATCTACGGCAGGACAAATGACTCGCCGGAAGATTTCCTTCTCACCATCGTAATTCATGGAGGACGGCCCGTGACGGCGACGAATTCGCCCGCGACCACCACTGGCGACCCGACCGGTCTGCACCGGGTCCTCGAGCCGCACGGGGTGCTGCCCCAGGCCGCACACCGCCTGGACACCCGGCGCGAGCTGTGGCCCGACGAGGTCCGGATCAGGGTGGAGCGGCTCAACCTCGACGCGGCGTCCTTCCGTCAGCTCGAGCGCAAGCACGCCGGCGACGGTGACGCGGTGCGGGCCGAGGTGCTCGAAATCGTGCGCACCCGCGGGAAGATGCAGAACCCCCAGACCGGCTCCGGCGGGATGCTGGTCGGCACGGTCGAGGAGGTGGGGGAGCGGTCCCCGCTAAGACTGGCGGTCGGCGACAAGGTCACCACCCTGGTCTCGCTCACGCTCACCCCGCTGGTCATCGAGGACGGCCTGGCCCGTTGGGACGGCCGCAGCGAGCAGGTCCCCGCCGACGGCTACGCGATCCTGTTCGGCCGCTCGATCGCGGCGACCATCCCCGACGACCTCCCGACCGAGCTCTCGCTCTCGGTGATGGACGTGTGCGGTGCGCCGGCCCTGACCGCCCGGGTCGTCCGCCAGTACGTCGCACCCACGGTCGTCGTGATCGGCGGCGCCGGCAAGTCGGGGTCACTGTCCCTGGCCGCGGCCAAGGACGCCGGGGCCGGCCGCACGATCGGGGTCGTCCCGCACCAGGGCGAGGCCGACCTGCTCGAGGGCGCCGGCCTGGCCGATGCCGTCGCGCTCGCCGACGCCCGCGACCCGGTGGCCCTGTCCGAGGCGGTGACCGCCGCCGGTGGTCCCGCCGACGTGACCGTGGTCTGCGTGGACGTGCCCGGCTGCGAGGGCGGCGCGATCCTGTCCACCCGCGACGGCGGCACGGTGATCTTCTTCTCGATGGCCACCTCGTTCAGCGGTGCCGCGCTCGGCGCCGAAGGGCTGGCCGCCGACGTCCGGATGCTCGTCGGCAACGGCTACACCCCGGGCCACGCGGCGTACGCTCTGGAGCTGCTGCGCGCCGACGCCGGCGTCCGCGGACTCTTCGAGCGGAGGTTGTGATGGCGACCACCAGCCGGCTGGGTCTCGACAAGTCCGACGTACGCCGCGCCCGGACGCTCGCGCGTCAGGTCGGGCGCCCGATCGTCAGGCTCGCCCAGCAGCACACGACCGTCTCGGTCGAGCGCGCCACCCTGCGGCTGGCCGGGCTCGCGGGCGCCGACCCCGACGGCACGCCCTGGGTCAACCGGCTGCTCGACGTGGTGCGCGCCGACGTCGGCCTCGAGCACGGCGTCGCGCTCCCGGTGTGGCACGCACTCCGCCGAGGGCACGCCGACGACCTGTTGACCCTGGCCCAGAAGGCCAGCACGGGCAGCGTCACCTTCGAGCTGCCCGATGGCAAGGACGCCACCGCCGCCGGCCGCGACGCCAAGAGAGCCGTGGGCGCCGGCATCAAGCGCATCGACGCCAACCGCCGTGACCGCGAGCGGATGATCACGAAGATCGGCGACGCACCGCGCAAGCCCTGGATCTACCTGATCGTGGCCACCGGCGACATCTACGAGGACATCCCGCAGGCGCAGGCGGCCGCCCGCGAGGGCGCCGACGTCATCGCGGTGATCCGCTCGACCGGGCAGAGCCTGCTCGACTACGTGCCCGAAGGTGCGACCCGCGAGGGCTTCGCCGGCACTTACGCCACCCAGGAGAACTTCCGCCTGATGCGGGCGGCCCTCGACGAGACCAGCCGCGAGCTGGGCCGCTACGTGCGGCTGACCAACTACGCGAGCGGGCTCTGCATGCCCGAGATCGCCACGCTGGCCGGTCTCGAGCGGCTCGACATGATGCTGAACGACTCGATGTACGGGATCCTCTTCCGCGACATCAACCCGGTCCG
>JAICRS010000060.1 GCA_025966335.1 Nocardioidaceae bacterium | reverse complement strand
GCCGGCTGCGCGGCGGTCGGGCACGGAGCTGTCCGTGCCGTCGGCGAGCACCATGTCGGAGGCCAGGATCTCGGCGATCCGCTCGAGGCGGGCGAAGGCTCGCGCGACCCGGCTGGCCTGCTTGGCGATGTCCTTGAGCGGTTTGTAGAGCTTGTTCGTGTAGGCGACGACGACGACGAGGTCTCCGGGGCTGATCCGGCCGTCGGCGACGGCCAGGACACCGAGACCGAGCACCAGCGCGGTCGCCGCGGCGCCGAGCACGTCGACGAGGGCACCGAACCGGGCCTCCACCTTGGAGCTCTCGACCCCCACCTTCAACCGCTCGGCGCTGCGCCGGTGCACCCGGTCGTGCTCGAACCGCTCGGTGCCGAACGCCTTCACGACCTGCATCGCGGACAGCGCCTCGGTTGCCAGGGAGGCGATCTCGCCCTCCTTGGCCCGCTGGCTGCGTGCCATCTGCCGGATCCGCTTCTGGTAGTGCATCGTCGTCGCGAGCAGCAGCGGCGTGACCAGGAAGGCGACGAACGCCAGCAGCGGGTCGATCCAGAACGTCACCGCGAACATGCCGATCAGCACCAGCACCGAGGACGCCATCGTGCCGAGTGTCTGGGCGAAGAGCGCCCCGACGGCGTTGACGTCGCCGGTCACGCGGGTGACCAGGTCACCGGTGGGACGGTTCGAGTGGAAGACCAGCGACAGGCGCTGGAGGTGCTCGTAGGTCGCGGTCCGCAGGTCGTGCACGATCTGCTCGCCGGACCGGTTGAGCCAGAAGTCTGCGGAGAAGGTGGCGAGCGCCTCGACGAGTGCGATCCCGAGGACCATGGCGATCAGGAGGAACAGCAGGGAGAAGTCACCGCTGGTGAGCTCGAAGCCGGTGCCACGTCCGGTGACGAGCTCGTCGATCGCGAGCTTGAGCGGCCAGGGCGAGGCGAGCTGCGCGACGGTGAGCGCGACCGTCGAACCCGCGGCGCCGACCAGCGCACCCCAGTGCCGCCGCGCGTGCCCGCTGAGCAGCGTCCAGGTCGGGCTCCGCGGCTCCGCCGGAACGATCCTTCGGCCGGTCATCGGGTCCTCGACGCCGTGGCGAGTGCGTGCAGCCGGTGGGCCGCTGTCCGTGCCCCGTCGAGGTCGATGCCGGCGGCCTCCAGGGCACCCTCGGGCAGCATCCGGGGTCGCGCCAGCAGCCACGCCACCTCGGCCGCGTCGGCTCCTTCATCGACGGCGTCGACCAGGCCCAGCGCGGCAAGCCGCTGGGCGCGGATCGCCTGCTCGCGTCGCGGCCGGCGCCGTGGCATCAGGATCGGGCGTTGGCCGGAGGCCAGTGCCTCGAGCGTCGAGTTGTAGCCGGCCATGCACAGGATTGCCTCGGCACGGGAGAACCACCGCCCGCACGCGTCGGCGTGGGTGACGATGTGCGCGCGGCCGGAGACCTCCCGGCCGAGCCGGCGGACCGCCTCCACGTCGGCGTACGGGCCCGGGGCGAAGAGCCCGACCAGGTCGGCACGACGCCTCAGCAGCTGGGCGCCGAGCTCGAAGACCGCGGCACCGTCACCGCCGCCGCCGGCGGCCACCACCAGGAGGTTGCCGTCGGCGCGACTGCCCGGTGACCGTTCCACGACCCAGCCGCAGTAGTGCACCGGGAACGCGAGTCCGTACTCGGCCTCGTGGTCGACGAAGTGCCGTCGACCGTAGACGAGGACGTCGTCGTAGAGGTCCTGCACACCGGCCCATCCGAGACCGCGCATCTCCTCGCGGACGACGGAGGGCTCGTCGAGAACGTCGCGCAGGCCGAGGACCAGCGCCGAGCCGAAGCCGCGGGCGGCGCCCAGCCCGGCGTGCAGCTCGCCGGCGGTTCCGTAGGGGTGCCGGTCCACGACGACCACGTCCGGCCGCTCGACGTCCACCAGCGTCGCGAAGATCCGCTCCCGCTCCCGAACGGCGTCCTCGAACGACAGGCCGTCGTGACGGTAGGACCCGTCCGCCTTCTTGAGCAGCGGGGGGACGCGGTGCACGCTCATCCGTGGCGTCTCGCGCAACCAGCGTGGCCGCGCGTCGATCCCCGTGACCAGGCTGACGTGTGCGCTCGGGTCCCTGTCCAGGACGGCCTGCGCGGTCAGGCTGTTGCGTCGGACGTGGCCCAGGCCGTAACCGTCGTGGGAGTAGAAGAGATAGCGGGTCGCTGCCACCCAGGGCCTCCTCCGCGTTCGCTGCGTCTACCAAGTACTACGTGGGCATTCCGCCCAGGGATTGTTCATCCACAGTGATTCCACGTCGGTGCGCGTTGCCATCGGACGTTGGTACTAGCACCTGTCCGTTCCGCGTACACGCGTGGGACAGTGACGTGCATGTACCGGGAACGGATCGAGCTCCTCGCGACCGGTGGCCTGGTCGAGGCGCACCTCGACGCCTGGGCGGCCGAGCGGTCGGTCGCGGCAGGGCCGTGGCGCCGGGTCTACGGCAAGCTCAAACCGCTGCGCTCACCCTGGGCGGTGCTCGTCTACGAGGCGGTCGGCGGACCGACCGTCCGGGTCCGGTTGCTCGAGAGCACCGATGACCGGGCGGCCAACGGCCTCGGCGAGATCGAGATCAGCTCCTGTGAGGACGATCCCGCACTACCAGGGCTTCCTGCCGTGCTCGCGGCGCTCGACGAGCCGGTGGTCGTCCGCTACCGTCCCGGCAACCGGTGCACGGTGCGGGGGAACGTGGAGGACACCGGCCGGTACGTGAAGATCCTGACCGACGCGGTCGACGACCAGGTGGAGGCCCGCGCCCGGTGGGATGCGACCAGGGCGGGTGTGCTGTCGTTCGCGGTGGCGGAGCCGCACGGCTGGGACGGCCGGACGCAGTCCAGCTGGTACGGCGTCGTGCCCGGCGACTCCCTGCTCCCGCACCTGGCCGGGCCCGACGGTGCGCGGGCCGCGCGCGCGGTCGGCAGGTCGCTCGGCGAGCTCGCCGTCGCACCGCTTCGTCCCCGCGCCAGCGTGGACGCGGCCGAACAGCTCGTTCGGACCGGCCGCGGTCTGAGGCGTGCCGCAGCCGTGGCGCCGGGGCTGGCCGACGAGCTGCGCCGCGCGGGCGACGCGCTCGCCCGGGCCCATCAGGACTTGTGCAGCCGCCCGCTCGTCCCGGCGCACGGAGCGGCGCACATGAACCAGTGGCTCGTCGACGACGACGGCCGGCTCGGACTGGTCGACTTCGACCGCTTCGCCCTCGGAGAGCCGGAGTTCGACGTGGCGACGTTCCTGGTCGAGCTGCGGGCCGAGTCGTCGTCACTGCTGCTGCCGTACCACGAGCTCGAGACTGCCGTGCTGGACGGATTCCGCGAGACCGGAGGCGAGCTGGACGAGCAGAGGCTCGGGCTCTACGCCCGGCACAAGCAGCTGTCCAGGGTGACGCGAACGGCCGCCGCGTTGCGACCGGGCGCCGAGCAGCGGGCCGGCCGGGAGCTCGCCGAGCTGCTCGCCTCCGATCAGAGCTCGGACTGGATGCCCGCCAGCAGCTGACGTGCCATCACGATCCGCTGCACCTGGTTGGTGCCCTCGTAGATCTGGGTGATCTTCGCGTCGCGCATCATCCGCTCGACGGGGTAGTCGCGGGTGTAGCCGTAGCCGCCCAGCACCTGGACCGCGTCGGTGGTCACCTGCATCGCGGTGTCCGAGGCGAAGCACTTCGCGGCCGCTCCGAAGAACGTGAGGTCCTTGTCGCCGCGTTCGGAGCGGCCGGCGGCGGCGTAGGTGAGCTGCCGCGCCGCCTCGACCTTCATCCCCATGTCGGCGAGCATGAACTGCAGGCCCTGGAAGTCGGCGATCGGCTTGCCGAACTGCTGACGCTCCTTGGCGTAGCCCAGCGCGTAGTCGAGTGCGCCCTGGGCGATGCCGACGGCCTGGGCGGCGATCGTGACCCGGGTGTGGTCCAGCGTGCGCATGGCGGTGGCGAACCCGGTGCCCTCCGCGCCGATCATCCGGTCCGCCGGGATCCGGACGTTGTCGAAGTAGACCTCGCGGGTCGGCGAACCCTTGATGCCCAGCTTCTTCTCCGGCGCCCCGAAGGAGACGCCCTCGTCGGACTTCTCCACCACGAACGCCGAGATCTTCGCGGAGCGGGAGTCGGGGTCGGTGACCGCGAAGACGGTGTAGTAGTCCGAGATGCCGGCGTTGGTGATCCAGCGCTTCACGCCGTTGAGCACCCACGTGTCCCCTTCGCGCACCGCTCGGGTCTTCATCGCGGCCGCGTCCGAACCGGCCTCCGGCTCGGACAGGCAGTAGGAGAACATGCCGGTGCCGGCGGCGACCGGGGACAGGTACTTCTTCTTCAGGTCGTCGGAGCCGACCAGGATGATCGGCATCGTGCCGAGCTTGTTCACGCCGGGGATCAGCGACGCGGAGGCATCGGCCCGCGCCACCTCCTCGATCACGATGCAGGTCGCCAGCGCATCGGCCCCCGCACCGCCGTACTCCTCACCGATGTGCGGCGCCGCGAAGTCAGACGCGGCGAGCGCGTCGAACGCGGCCTGCGGGAACTCGGCCGACTCGTCGACCTCGGTGGCGTGCGGCGCGACCTTGGCGTCGCAGACCGCGCGGACCGCCTCGCGGATCGCCTCGTGCTCCTCGGACAGGGCGTACATCGGGTACTCAGCGCTCATAGGGCAGATCCTACGTGCGAGGCGGTGGGTACATTGCAGTCATGGCCCCGTCACCCGAGAGCTCGGCCCAGCCCTGGCTGGACCCGGACAACCTCCGCTTCCTGCTCCGCGACTGTCAGACCTGGGCCGTGGTGGGGCTCAGCGGCGACCCTTCACGCACGGCGTACCGGATCGCGCAGTTCCTGCAGGAGCGCGGCAAGCGGGTCGTGCCGATCCATCCCGAGGCCAACCACGTGCTCGGCGAGGACGGCTACCCCTCGCTGGCGGAGGTGCCGTTCGGCATCGACTGCGTCGACGTGTTCCGCCGATCCGAGGCGGCCGGCGAGTTCGCCGACCAGGCGGTAGACATCGGAGCCAAGGGGGTCTGGTTCCAGCTCGGCGTGATCGACCACGACGCGTACCGCCGCACCACCGAGGCGGGAGTGCCGATGGTGATGGACACCTGCCCGGCGATCGAGTGGTCGCGCTACCGCTAGAAGCCGGCCTTGCGGTTCTGCTCGCCGCGGACCGCCCGCCCCTTGTCCCGGGCCGCCTCGGCCAGCGCCTCCTGGAAGTCCGCCATCCGGCCACGCAGCTCCTCCGACGACGTGGCGAGGATGCGTACGGCGAGCAGCCCGGCGTTGCGGGCACCGCCGATCGACACCGTGGCCACCGGAACGCCCGCCGGCATCTGCACGATCGAGAGCAGCGAGTCCATCCCGTCGAGGTGCTTGAGCGGGACCGGGACGCCGATCACCGGTAGCGGGGTGACCGCGGCCAGCATGCCCGGCAGGTGGGCGGCGCCGCCGGCACCGGCGATGATCACCGACAGCCCGCGGCCGGCCGCCTCCTTGCCGTAGGCCAGCATCTCCGCCGGCATCCGGTGCGCGGAGACGACGTCGGCCTCGTAGGGGACGTCGAACTCGTCGAGCGCCTCGGCGGCCGCCCGCATCGTCGGCCAGTCGGAGTCCGATCCCATCACGATGCCGACGCGTGTCATTCGCTCTCCTGTCCTAGGTCCCCGCGGAACCAGGCTGCCGCGTGCCGGGCCCGTTCCCGCACGTCGTCGAGGTCGTCACCGTAGGCGGTGACGTGCCCGACCTTGCGGCCCGGCCGCACGTCCTTGCCGTAGAGGTGCACCTTGAGCCGCGGGTCGCGGGCGAACGCGTGCGGGTAGCCGTCGAACAGCGGCCCCACGTCAGCCTGGTCGGAGCCGAGGATGTTCACCATCACCGTCCAGGGCTGGCGCGCCTCGGGCGACCCCAGCGGCAGGTCCAGCACCGCACGCAGGTGGTTCTCGAACTGGCCGGTGACCGCGCCGTCCATGCTCCAGTGCCCGGTGTTGTGCGGTCGCATCGCCAGCTCGTTGACCAGCACCCGGCCGTCGGTGGTCTCGAAGAGCTCCACCGCGAGGATGCCGGTCACGTCGAGGGCACCGGCCACCTCCAGCGCGATCTGCTGCGCCTCCACCGCCAGCTCCTCGGCCAGGTCCGGCGCAGGGGCCGTCACCTCGTGGCAGACGCCGTTGCGCTGCACCGACTCCACGACCGGGTACGCGGCCGCCTGGCCCGACGGCGAGCGTGCCACCAGCGCGGACAGCTCGCGGCGGAAGTCGACCTTCTCCTCGGCCAGCACGCGTACGCCGGCCGCGGCCGCTGTCGCGAAGGGGACGGCGCACTCCTGGGGCGAGCCCACCACCCACACGCCCTTGCCGTCGTAGCCGCCGCGGGTGGTCTTGAGCACGACCGGGAAGCCGCCGGCGGAGGCGGCGAAGTCGGCGACCTCATCGGCGTCCGACACCACGGCGTTGCGGGGACACGGCACGTCGAGCCCGGCCAGCCGCGCGCGCATCACCGCCTTGTCCTGGGCGTGCACCAGCGCCTCGGGCCCGGGCCGGCAGGCCACCCCGTCCGCGGCGAGCGCGTGCAGGTGCTCGGTGGGCACGTGCTCGTGGTCGAAAGTAACCACCGCACAGTCCTCGGTGACCTTGCGCAGCGTGTCCAGGTCCCGGTAGTCACCGACCAGGGCGTCCGGGACCACCTGCGCCGCCGAGACGTCGGGACCCTCGGCGAGCAGCCGCAACGGCAGGCCGAGACCGACCGCCGACTGCGCCATCATCCGGGCGAGCTGGCCGCCGCCGACGACGGCGAGGACCGGAGGCTTCTGGGCAGGCGGATTCACGGGAAGAGCCTAACCAGACCCGTTTCCCGCCTTCTCAGCCGGTTGACTCGGCATTCACGTAGGCCGGCGGCTCGACCTCGAACCGCAGACCTCTTCCCCTGATCGTGGTGATCAGCGACGGTCGCCGGGTGTCGTCGCCGAGCTTCTTCCTGACCCAGCCGAGATGCACGTCGATGGTCTTGGCAGACGTCCAGAACGTCGTCTGCCACACATCGCGCATCAGCTCTTCGCGAGTCACGATCTCCCCCGGACGACTGATCAGAGCCTGCAGCAGCTCGAACTCCTTGTTCGAGAGCCGAATCTCCACCCCGTCCCGCCATACCCGACGCGAATCCGCGTCCAGGTCCACCCCCTGCACACTGAACATGAATAGAAGGTTAAATGGACAAAACGGACATCGTTCACCGAATCCCCAGAATGACTCGTTAGGGCTACCAGCCGGTCTAGACAGGGGTGTCAGTGCAGGCGGACCGCGACCGGCTCGACGATGCCGAACCCGCGCACCGGCCGGGCGGGCAGCGTCCGGGTGTCGAACCGGTCCGGCGGCAGCAGCGCAGCGGTGGCCTGGTCGGTGATCACCCGGTTCCGCCGGGCCACCGCGGTCAACCGCGCGGCCATGTTCACCGGCGGGCCGAACACGTCACCGAGCCGCATGATCACCGAGCCGGTGGCCAGGCCCAGCCGGACGTCGGGCAGCCTGCCGTCGTTGCCGATCACGTCGATGATTCCCAGTGCGATCTCCATCCCGCGCACCGGGTCCTCGGAGACGAACAGCACGGAGTCGCCGAGGGTCTTGATCACCCGGCCCCGCCGCCCGGCGACCACGTCGGCACACCGGGCCTCGAAGATCTCCACCATGTCCGCGAGCCGGTCCTCGTTCATCTCGTTGGACAGCGCGGTGAAGCTGACCAGGTCGGCGAACCCGACGGTCACGTCGTACGTGTGCAGGTCCTCCTCGGCGGCCCCGAGCGCCTCCACCCGGCCGACCGCCGCGGCCAGGTGCCGCCGCCACGAGTAGATCAGCAGCGTCTCGAACGGCACCCCCACCTGGTCGGCGAGCCGCAGGGCGCTGCCGATCCGGCTGCCGGTCGCCTCCTCCCCCGCCTCAAGGTGCTCGACCCGCGCGGAGAGGGTGGCCACCTGCCAGTCGGCGAGCCGGGCCATTGTCTGGCCGACCGCGCGGGTCAGCCGGACCGCGGTGTCGAAGTCGATGGCTCCGGCCTCCACCGCCCCGACCAGCGTGGACAGGGCGTTCAGGTCCGCGGCGGTGAAGGCGGCCTGCTCACCGGCGTCCGGGAAGCCGAGCGCGCGCCACAGCCGCCGGGCCTGCTCGACGGTCACGCCGGCCGCGGCGGCCACCTCGTCGCTGGTCAGTCCCGGCACCTCGCCGAGGATCACCTTCTCCAGCTCCTCGCGGGTGTACCGCGGCTGCTCAGGTTCCGTCATCGACCCGATGCGCCTCGGGGTCGAACAGCTGGTCGCTGATGCGCAGGTGCACCTGCTCGACCTGCGGGATGTCGTGCAGCTCCACCCGCCCGTGCTCGCTGGCGTCGGAGATCACCAGCGTGCCGCAACCCAGCAGCCGGTCGACCAGCCCGTGCTCGTAGGCGACGTCGCTGACGCGCGCCAGCGGGATGTCATGGCCACGACGGGTGAGCAGTCCGCTGCGGGTGATCAGCCGCCGGTTCGTCACCGTGTACGTCGTGGTCAGCCAGCTCAGGAACGGCCGGACCACGAACCACAGCACGAAGAGCAGGGCCACCGCCCACACCACCAGCTGCAGCACGTCGCGCGCCTCTCCGCTGGGCAGGGTGCTCAGGTATCCCGCCACGGCCGCCACCAGGATCAGCACCAGGGCAGGGACCAGCAACGCCTTGACATGGGTACGCGTGGAGAGGACCACGACCTCGTCGTCGTTCAGCAGCTTCCGGGAGATCGCCACGTGCAGATCATGTCACCTGGACGGCCCGCACGTGCACGACGTCCCCGGCGCCCAGCACCCGCGGCCCGGACCGGGTGCGCACCTGCAGCCGGCCGTCCGCGTCGATGCCGGTGGCCTCGCCGGAGACCTGCTCGCCGGTCGGCAGGTCCACCCGGACCTGGCGCCCGAGCGTTGCGCAGCGCCGCACGTAGGAGTCGAGCAGCCCGCGTGCCGGGTCGCCGAGCTCTGCCTGCCACTGGACGTAGAGCGCCTCGAGGGACCGGAGCACCTCGCGCAGGATCACCGAACGGTCCAGGGTCGCCGCGTGCTCCAACGCGAGCGACGTCGCCGTGGTCACCGGCAGCTCCTCCCGTGACGCGGACACGTTGAGCCCGATCCCCACGACCGCCGCGGCTCCGGACCCTCGCTCGACCCGTTCGACCAGGATGCCGGCCAGCTTCTTCTCACCGACGAGCACGTCGTTGGGCCATTTCACGGCGCAGTCCACATCCGCCACCCGCCGTACCGCCTCCGAGACCGCGATCCCGGTCAGCAGGGGCAACCAGGGCCACCGGCCGGCCGGCACCCGGTCAGGGGTGAGTAGAACGGAGCAGGTGAGGGCGGCGCCGGCCGGGGTCACCCAGGACCGGTCCAGCCGGCCCCGACCGGCAGTCTGGTGCTCGGCGATCACGACGAGCCCGCCCGGCTCGCCGGCCCGCGCCCGCTCGGCCACCACGGCGTTGGTCGACGGTGACTCCGCGAGCACCTCGACCTCACGCCACAGCGAACCCTCCCGGGTCAGTGCCGCGGACAGGGCCGTCCGGTCGAGTGGTGGGCGGCGGAGGTCGTCGAAGGTCACAGGCACTACATTGACGCAACGAGCATCTAGGAGGCGAACCACTCGATGAGTGAAGCAGTCGACCAGGGGACGGAGATCCCCGACGAGATCGACATCCACACGACCGCCGGCAAGGTTGCCGACCTCGACCGCCGCCTCGAGGAGGCCGTGCACGCCGGTTCGGCGCGGGCCATCGAGAAGCAGCACGCGAAGGGCAAGAAGACCGCACGGGAGCGGGTGCGCGAGCTGCTCGACGACGGGTCGTTCGTGGAGCTCGACGAGCTGGCCAGGCACCGGTCGACCGCCTTCGGGATGGAGAAGAACCGGCCGTACGGCGACGGTGTGGTCACCGGTTACGGCACCATCGACGGCCGCCAGGTGTGCGTCTTCGCGCAGGACTTCACGGTCTTCGGCGGCTCGCTGGGCCAGGTCTTCGGCGAGAAGATCGTCAAGGTGATGGACCTGGCGATGAAGACCGGCTGCCCCATCATCGGGATCAACGACTCCGGCGGAGCGCGGATCCAGGAGGGCGTGGTGTCGCTGGGTCTGTACGGCGAGATCTTCCGCCGGAACGTGCACGCCTCGGGGGTGATCCCACAGATCTCGCTGATCATGGGGCCCTGCGCGGGCGGTGCGGTGTACTCCCCCGCGGTCACCGACTTCACGGTGATGGTCGACCAGACCAGCCACATGTTCATCACCGGCCCGGACGTGATCAAGACCGTCACCGGCGAGGACGTCTCGATGGAGGACCTCGGCGGCGCCCGCTCGCACAACACCAAGTCGGGCAACGCCCACTACATGGGCGCCGACGAGTCGGACGCGATCGACTACGTGAAGGCGCTGATCTCCTACCTGCCGCAGAACAACCTGGACGAGGCCCCGTCGTACCCGGAGGTAGTCGATCTGGAGATCAGCGACACCGACCGGGCCCTCGACACGCTGATCCCGGACTCCCCGAACCAGCCCTACGACATGCACACCGTGATCGAGTCCGTCCTCGATGACGAGGAGTTCCTCGAGGTGCAGGCGATGTTCGCGCCGAACATGGTGATCGGGTTCGGGCGGGTCGAGGGCCGACCGGTGGGCGTGGTCGCCAACCAGCCGATGCAGTTCGCCGGGACGCTGGACATCGACGCGTCGGAGAAGGCGGCCCGGTTCGTGCGCACCTGCGACGCGTTCAACATCCCGGTGCTGACCTTCGTCGACGTGCCCGGCTTCCTGCCCGGCACCGACCAGGAGTGGAACGGCATCATCCGTCGCGGCGCGAAGCTGATCTTCGCCTACGCCGAGGCGACCGTGCCGCTGATCACCGTGATCACCCGCAAGGCGTACGGCGGCGCCTACGACGTGATGGGGTCCAAGCACCTGGGCGCGGACATGAACGTGGCCTGGCCGACCGCGCAGATCGCGGTGATGGGCGCCCAGGGTGCGGTGAACGTCCTCTACCGCAACGACCTCAAGGACGCCGCGGACCCCGAGGCGCGCCGAGCGGAGCTGATCACCGAGTACGAGGACCGCCTGGCCAACCCCTACCTCGCCGCCGAGCGTGGCTACATCGACGCGGTGATCCAGCCGCACGAGACCCGCACCGAGATCATCCGGGCGCTGCGGCTGCTCCGCTCGAAGCGGGAGACGCTGCCGCCCAAGAAGCACGGGAACATCCCGCTGTGAGCGCCGCCCCACCCCTGCTCCTGATCGAGGGCGACGCGTCCGAGGAGGAGATCGCCGCCCTGGTCGCCGTGCTCCAGGGCATCGCCGCGGGGCAGGCCGAGCCGGAGCGCGAGCCGGTGTCGGAGTGGTCCGCGCATCACCGCAAGGTGCGTGCCTGGTCCCCGTCCGGTCCCGGCGGCTGGCGGTCGAGCGCTCTCCCACGCTGAACCGGCGCAGGCCGGCGGAGATGCCACCAGGCCTCGCGGCCGGCTTCGACGAGCAGCCAGACCAGCGTGAGGTTCCGGAAGGCCAGGAGGTACGTCGCCCACACCGACTCGTCGCCGAAGGTGATCAGATGGGCGTAGAACACCGGGAAGACCAGCTGGGTGGCCAGCGTGGTCACCAGCAGGACCACCACCCAACGGCGCAGGCGGAACCTGCCACGCGTGGTGCCAACGACCGCCAGGCCCGCCGCTGACAGGGGCAGCAGCCACAGCAGGTACTGCGGGCTGAGCACCTTGCTGCTCACCATGAACGCCGTCACCGCGGCCAGGCAGACCCAGACCACACCATCGGGGGTGAGCACAGTGGCGGTCGTCCACGCGCGCACCCACAAGAGGATGAGGCCGCACAGCATCACCGCGGTCGCCACCGTCGCCGCGACCATCAGTGACGACACGCCGGGGCCGGTGATCTCGAAGGCGTTGAACGCCGAGTACTCCACGACATGCGGACCGAGACCCAGCCCCCATGCCAGCATCACCGGCGTGGCGAGCACGGACTCGATCTGCAGTCCCCGGTCGGCCTGCCAGGTCAGGGGTGAGACGAGCCGTGCCCACCCGGCCAGAGCCACGCTGGCCGCGACGAGAACCACACCGACCACCGAGGCGGCCACGACCACGCGGCGCCGCTCGCGACGCCGTGCGGCCAGGCCGGGCAGCAGCAGCGCGGGCCAGAGCTTGAGTCCGGTGGCCACCGCCGCCGCGACCGCGGCAGTTCTCGGAAAGCGGCGAAGCAGCAGCAAGGCTGTCCCGACCAGGACTCCGGGCACCAGGTCGAAGCGGGCGTAGGTCGTGGCTCCGAGCAACGGCACCGCCAGCAACCAGGCCCACACGGAACCACGGTCCGAGCCGCCGAACCGCCGCAGGAGCACGGTGAACGCGGCATCGGTCGCCACCGCGAGCACCAGCACCACCTCGGAGTAGAGATCAGCGGTGCCGATGGCCCGAGCGACGACCCACGGGAACGCCACCAACCCCACGCCGGGCAGCGGGTACTCCTCGAGTGTGCCGGCCAGACCCTCCTCCGGCACTCGCGTGAGACTGTCGGCAAAGTAGGCAACATCGCCGGTGACCCAGCTGTGCGGGCCGAAGAACAGCCACAGCACGAACCCGCGGCTGAGGAGCCACACCAGTGCCGTGGAGACCCAGCCCATCCACCCGTCCCCTCGCTACTAGGGTGTCGACGTGTCCGAACAGAACGCGGCTTCCCGTGCCGCCGACGCTACCGCGGTCGCCGTCGATCTGGTCCTGGCTTCCGCGTCACCGGCCCGGCTCGCCACGCTGCGCAGCGCGGGCGTCGAGCCGCGCGTGATCGTCTCCGGCGTGGACGAGTCGCAGGTGACCGAGGCCGACCCTGCCCGGTTGGCGATGCGCCTGGCGGAGCTCAAGGCCGACGCCGTCGCGGCAACGCTGGCGGCCGAGGGGTCCGCGGACACCTTCGTGCTCGGTTGCGACTCGGTGCTCGAGCTCGACGGGCAGATCTTCGGCAAGCCTGCCGACGCCGCTGACGCACGCGCACGCTGGCGCGCGATGCGGTCGCGCAGCGGCGTCCTCCACACCGGGCACTGCCTGCGCGAGCTCGCCTCCGACCGGCGGCTGGTCCGGGCCGCGGACACGGTGGTGCACTTCGCCGACCTCACCGACGAGGAGGTCGACGCCTACGTCGCCACCGGTGAGCCGCTGCACGTGGCCGGCGCCTTCACGCTCGACGGCCTCGGCGGCGCCTTCGTGACCGGCATCGAGGGCGACCCGCACAACGTGGTCGGGGTCAGCCTGCCGTTGCTCCGGCTGATGTTCGCCGAGCTCGGCGTGCCGTGGCACCATCTGTGGC
>JAICRS010000323.1 GCA_025966335.1 Nocardioidaceae bacterium | reverse complement strand
TAGTCGCAGGCGGCGGCCAGCTGGCGGTAGGCCGCGATCATCACCACCGGGTCGTGGTGCTTGACCGAGATCTTGAAGTCGCGGAAGTCGTGCTCCTCGAACAGCGAGGCCTCCCACACCGCGGACTCGACGAGCGCCTCCGGCGTGGCCTTGCCGTACTTCTCCAGCAGCCGCTTGTCGAGCGAGCCGGCGTTGACGCCGATCCGGATCGAGGTGCCCCTTTCCTTGGCGGCCCGGGCGATCTCGCGGACCTGGTCATCGAACTTGCGGATGTTTCCCGGGTTGACCCGGACCGCGGCGCAGCCGGCGTCGATCGCGGCGAAGACGTACTTGGGTTGGAAGTGGATGTCGGCGATCACCGGGATCTGCGAGTGCTGGGCGATCTCCGGCAGCGCGTCCGCGTCGTCCTGCGAGGGGCAGGCCACCCGGACGATGTCGCACCCCGAAGCGGTCAGCTCGGCGATCTGCTGGAGCGTCGTGTTCACGTCGGAGGTCAGCGTGGTGGTCATCGACTGCACCGAGATCGGCGCGTCACCGCCGACGGCGACCTTGCCGACCTGGATCTGCCGGGTCTTCCGCCTCGGCGCGAGCACCGGCGGCGGCGCAGCGGGCATTCCCAGGTTGACCGAGGTCATCGAGCAGATTCCTTCTTTCGGGGCGGTGCGGAGGTACGGCGGGCGTACGGCGGATGCGTCTTCGAGCCTACCGGGCTCATCCCACCTGGACCGGGGCGACGATGTCGGCGTAGATCAGCACCACGCTCATCACCAGGATCACGCCGGCCATCACGTAGGCGACCGGGAGGAGCTTGGCGACGTCGAAGTAGCCCGGGTCGGGGCGGCGGAAGACCTTCGCGAAGCCGCGTCGTACCGCCTCGTAGAGCGCACCGGCGATGTGTCCGCCGTCCAGCGGGAGCAGCGGGATGAAGTTGAACATGCCGACGAACAGGTTGATCCCGCCGAGCAGCATCACCAGGCCGATGAACCGGTCCCCGATCGGCACCTCGTGCGCCGAGGAGATCTCCCCGGCGACCCGGCTGGCACCGACCACGCTCATCGGGCTGTCGGCCTGCCGTTCCTCGAGGCCGAGCGCGGCCTTGGCCACCCCGACCAGCTTCACCGGCATCTCACCGAGCGCCTTGACGGTCTCCCAGGTGTAGTCGGCCATCGTGGTGACCACGAACACCGGGCCCTTGGTCTCCCGGACCGAGACGGGCTCGACGCCGAGGAAGCCGACCTGCACGAACTCGTCCGGGTCCTCCATGGACGGCCGCGCGGACACGGTGGTGTTGGTGGTCGTCGTGTGACGCTCGCCGTCGCGCTCGTAGACGATCGTGGCGTTGCCGGCGTCGTTGGCGCGGATCAGCTCGGTCAGCTGGGCCCAGGAGGTGACCTCGCTGCCGTTGAAGCCGACGATCTTGTCGCCTTCCTTCAGCCCCGCCTGGGCTGCGGGGGCCACGGGGTCGGCGTCGGTGCAGACCCGGTCCGGCTCGGCCTCGGTGGCGGCGATGACACAGTCGGAGACGTCGTTGACGGTGGTCCGGGGCTCGAGCACGCCGTACAGCATGAACACGCTGCCGAACAGCAGGAAGGCGAGCACCAGGTTCACCATCGGCCCACCGGCCATCACGATGACCTTCTTCCACCACGGCAGCCGGTAGAACAGCCGCTTCTCGTCGCCGGGCTCGACGAGCTCGTACTCGGCAGCGCGTGCGTCGGAGATCAGCTGGGTGAACATGCCCGTGTTGCTCTTGCGGAGCTTGGTGGGGTCGTCGTCGGGCCCGGGTGGGAGCATCCCGACGAGCTTGACGTAGCCGCCGAGGGGGATCGCCTTCACGCCGTACTCGGTCTCGCCCTTCTGCCTCGACCACACCGTGTTGCCGAAGCCGATGAAGTACTGCGTCACCTTCACGCCGAACTTCTTCGCCGGCACCATGTGCCCGACCTCGTGCAGGCCGATGGACGCCGCCACACCGACGACGAACAGCACCACGCCGAGCGTGTACATCAGCACTGTCAAGGCTTTGCTTCCTTCACGATCCGTTCTGCGGCCGAGCGGGCCCACGCGTCGGCGGCGAGCACGTCGTCCACGGTGAGATTCTCCACCCTCGAGGGTACGTCGTGGAGGCCCAGCACCGCCTCGATCGTGGGAATGATCTCGGTGAACCGCATCTCACCGGCCAGGAACGCCGCCACGCAGACCTCGTTCGCGGCGTTGTAGACCGCCGGGGCGGTTCCGCCCTGCTCGCCGGCCCGCCGGGCCAGACCGACCGCCGGGAACGCCTCGTCGTCGAGCGGGAAGAACTCCCAGGTCTGCGGCTGGGACCAGTCCACGGGCGCGGCCGCGTCGGGGACCCGGTCCGGCCAGGCCATCCCCATCGCGATCGGGATCAGCATCGACGGCGGCGACGCCTGGGCCAGGGTCGACCCGTCGTAGAACTCCACCATCGAGTGCACGACCGAGGTCGGGTGTACGACGACCTCGATCCTGTCGAAGGGGAGGTCGAAGAGCAGATGGGCCTCGATCACCTCCAGGCCCTTGTTCACCAGGGTC
>JAICRS010000008.1 GCA_025966335.1 Nocardioidaceae bacterium | reverse complement strand
GGCGGGCAGCCAACGCGCGCCGTCATGGCTGACCAGCAGGGCGGTTACCGTCACGGCGCCCAACCCTAACCAGCAGCCGTCCGGTTGACGCAATCGGACGACGACCGCCGACGTGCAGCCTGCACCACCCCCGCGGTGGTGCTAGACAGCCCGCTTCTTCAGCTTGCGACGCTCCCGCTCGGACAGGCCGCCCCAGATGCCGAACCTCTCGTCGTTCTGCAACGCGTACTCGAGGCACTCGTTGCGAACGTCGCAGGTCAGGCACACTCGTTTGGCCTCTCTGGTGGAGCCACCCTTCTCCGGGAAGAACGCCTCGGGATCGGTCTGCGCGCACAGGGCGCGCTCCTGCCAACCCAGTTCCTCGGCGTCCCCGTCGAGTACATACAGCTCTCGCACGGCCTTCCGCCCTTCGACCCGTGAGATCCTCTGCGGGATCCCCATTGATGAACCAGATGATGGAGCACTGTTGCGTTGACGCTAGTGGCAAACACCTCGTCGTGTGACCGAAATGAAGAACACTGTTGGAATTACATGCCTGTCAAAGCACTGAAGTCAAGCCCACATCTGCTATATGCCCCGACACGCCAGGCGAAGTTGACCCGAGCGGGTCATTGCGGTTAGAGAGCCAGTCATGATCAGCCCCGACCCCTCGCTCACCCCCGCCCGCGTCACGGTGCTCTCCGGCGGGGTCGGCGGCGCCCGGTTCCTGCAGGGGCTCCTGCATCTCATCGACGTAACCGGCGCGGCCACCGAGGTGACCGTGGTCGCCAACACGGCCGACGACATCTGGCTGCACGGGCTCAAGGTGTGCCCCGACCTGGACACCGTGATGTACACGCTGGGCGGTGGCATCGACACGGAGCGCGGCTGGGGACGCACCGACGAGACCTGGCACGCCCGGGACGAGCTGGCGGCGTACGGCGTGGAGCCGACCTGGTTCGGGTTGGGCGACCGAGACCTGGCGACCCACCTCGTGCGCACCCAGATGCTCGACGCCGGATACTCCCTGTCCGCGGTCACCGCCGCCCTCTGCGACCGCTGGAAGCCCGGGGTGCGGCTGCTGCCGATGACCGACGACCGGGTCGAGACCCATGTCGCCATCGACGACGACCAAGCGCCGTCCGGGCAGCGCGCCGTCCACTTCCAGGAGTACTGGGTCCGCCTGCACGCTGAGGTGCCGGCACGGGCCGTGGTCCCGGTCGGCATCGACCGCGCGACACCGGCTCCCGGCGTGGTCGAGGCGATCCGGGACGCCGAGCTGGTGCTGGTGCCGCCGTCCAACCCGGTCGTCTCGATCGGCACCATCCTCGCGGTGCCGGGAATCGGCGAGGCCCTGCGCAGCACGGCCGCCCCGGTCGTCGGCGTCTCCCCCATCGTCGGCGGGCACCACGTCCGCGGGATGGCCGCGCAGCTGCTGACCGCGATCGGTGTGGAGACCGGCGCAGGGGCGGTGGCCGAGCACTACGGTGCACGGGGCGCCGGTGGCCTGCTCGACGGCTGGCTGGTCGACACCGCCGACGCCGACGAGGTCGCCCGGGTGGAAGGGACAGGGATCGCCTGTCGGGCCGTCCCGCTGATGATGACCGACACCGAGGCCACCGCCCGGATGGTGCTCGAGGCCTACGCCCTCGCCGCCGAGCACCTCGGGGCCGACCGATGAGCAGCCCGGCGCGGGCGATGACCTGCCTGTCGGTCACGGGCATCGGCGAGGTCCGCGACGGTGACGACCTGGCGGCACTGGTGCTGGAGTCATCGGACCTGTGCGACGGCGACGTCGTCGTGGTCACCAGCAAGGTGGTGAGCAAGGCCGAGGGACGTGTGGTCCGAGGTGACCGCGCGTCGGCGGTCGCGGCGGAGACCGACCGGGTGGTCGCGGCCCGGGGTGACACCGCCATCGTGCGCACCCGCCACGGCCTCGTGATGGCCGCGGCCGGCGTCGACGCTTCCAACACCGAGCCGGGAACCGTGGTCCTGCTCCCGGTGGACCCGGACGCCTCGGCCCGGAGGCTGCGCGAGCGGATCGCCGCCGCGGCGGGGACCAACGTCGGGGTCGTCATCACCGACACCTCCGGACGGGCCTGGCGCAACGGCCAGACCGACATCGCGATCGGCGCCGCCGGCCTGCCGGTGATGGTCGACTACGACGGCCGCACCGACCAGTACGGCAACCTGCTCTCGGTGACCGCGCCGGCGGTGGCCGACGAGATCGCCGGCGCGGCCGAGCTGGTGGCCGGGAAGCTCGACCGGTCCCCCGTGACCGTCGTCCGCGGTCTGGCCGGCCTGGTCCTCGAGGCCGGGCGGCACGGTCCCGGAGCCGCGGCCCTGGTCCGGGAATCGTCCCAGGACATGTTCGGGTACGGCGCCCGCGAGGCCGTGCTGCTCGCCGTACACCCCGAGCCGGGAGGGTTGCCCGGCTTCGGCAGCCCCGCCGCAGCAGCCGACCTCGCCGCGGCGCTCCTCGGACTCTTCGCGGACGCGCGGGTGGAGGTCGCAGCGGACCACGTCGACGTACGGATCGGTGCAGCGCCCGATGCGGCTGCCCAGCGCAGCCTGGGACATGTCGAGGCGCGGCTGGTGACCGTGGCGCACGCGATGGGATGGCGCGGCGGGCCGGTGGACACGCCGGACCACGACCCGGGCGGCTGCCTCCGGTTCCTCCCAGGCACTCCGTAGACTTCCTCCGGACTCCCCCGAACCTGAAATGAGAGCCTGACACGTGGCCAAGTCGAGTAAGGACAAAGACCGCCGTGCAGTCGTCGAGCAGATGCGACGAGAGCAGCAGCGTTCCGAGAAGCGTCGCACCTACGCGATCATCGCGGCCTGCGTCGTGGTCGGGCTGGTGATCATCGGTCTTGGCGCGTACCCGTTGATCAAGGAGGAGCGGGCAAGCGCCGGTGACCTGGAGACGCTCGGAGCTGCCGCCGGTCAGGCCGGATGCCAGGACATCACGACCGAGGCGGCCGAGGGCGTCTCGGACCACAAGCCGGTCGGCGAGAAGATCTTCTACGAGTTCGGCCCGCCGGCGTTCGGCCCGCACTACCCGAGCGCGGCGCCGTTCGGACGCAAGTTCTACGCCGTGGGCGACCGGCCGCAGGTGGAGTACCTCGTGCACAACCTCGAGCACGGCTACACGATCCTCTGGTACGACGAGACCATCGCGGAGGACGACGACGCGCTGACCGAGGTCAAGGCGATCGCCAGCAAGTTCGAGGACTCGCAGCAGTTCGAGGACAAGTTCATCGCTGCGCCGTGGACCTCGGAGGACGGCAAGGCGTTCCCGGAGGGCACCCACGTCGCGCTCACCCACTGGTCCGTGGGTCGTGAGGGCAACGGCGAGGCCGGCGAGGCCAAGGGCATCTGGCAGTACTGCGAGAAGCCGAGCGGCGAGGTCGTCGCCGACTTCATGGAGGACTACCCCTACACCGACTCGCCCGAGCCGAACGCGGCCTGAGACCCGGGTGCGCGACCTGCTCGCACTGCTGGCGATCGGTTTCGCCTCTGCGCTCATCCCGCTCATCAACATCGAGGCATACCTCGGGCTGCGGGCCGCGGTGGCCGACATCGACCAGGTGTGGCTGCTCGGGTTCGTGGCCGCGGCCGGGCAGATGCTGGGCAAGGTGATCTGGTACTACATCGGCGCGAGCTCGCTGGAGTGGGGCTGGATCAAGCGCCGGATCGAACGGCCCAAGGCCCAGCAGCGGCTGGTCCAGTGGCGCACCCGGACCGACGAGCGGCCGCTGTTCGCCGGCGGGCTGGTCTTCGTCTCGGCGCTGACCGGGCTGCCGCCGTTCGCGATCCTGGCCGTCCTCGCCGGACAGCTGCGGATGAACCTGAGCCTGTTCCTGGTGCTCGGGCTGGTCGGGCGGTGGCTGCGGTTCGTCGCGGTCCTCGGCGGTGTGGAATGGCTGATCCGCGTAGGAGTCGTCTAGATCTCGACCGCGCAGTCGACCTTCGCGTCGCGGAGCACCGTGCCGGCCCCGATGCGGGCGTCGTCACCGATGGTCGCCCCCTCCAGCCGGACGCCCTTCCCGATCGTGGCGCCGGGGCCGACCACCGAGTCGACCAGCTCGGCCCCGGCATGCACCACCGCACCGGCCATCACCACGCTGCCGGAGACCACGGCATCGTCGCCGACGCGTGCACCGGCGGCGACCAGCGACCCTGCGTTGACCGTGGCCGTGCTCGCGACGTCGGCGTCGGCGGAGATCCGGGCCCCGGACGGCTCCGCGTCGACGGCCGCGCTCGGCGCCAGCCCGAGGACCAGCTCCTTGGACGCGGCGACCAGCGCGGACGGCGTACCCACGTCGCGCCAGTAGGCCGTGTCGACGAAGCCGACCACGAGCCGTCCCGCCTCCACCAGCCCGGGAAACGTCTCCCGCTCCACCGAGACCACGCGGCCCGGAGGGATCTCGTCGATCACGCTGCGGCGGAACACGTAACAGCCTGCGTTGACCTGGTTGGTGACCGGGTGCTCGGACTTCTCGATGAAGCCGGTCACCCGCCCAGCGGCATCGGTGGGGACGCAGCCGAAGGCACGTGCGTCCGCGACCTCGACCAGGTGCAGCGAGACGTCCACCTGGCGCCCCTCCCGCGGGCGTCGGAAGTCCGCCAGCTGCGCCGAGAGATCGTGTCCGGACAGGATGTCACCGTTCAGGATCACCACCGCTCCGTCCGGATCATCGCGCAGGGCTGTGGCCACGTTGCGGATCGCACCGGCCGTTCCCAGCGGCTCGCCCTCCTGGACGTAGTCCAGCCGCAGGTCCCACCGGCTGCCGTCGCCGAGCACCGGCTCGAACCGGTCGGCCCGGTAGGAGGTGGCGAGCACGACGTGGTCCACACCTGCGCGGGAGAGTCGGGCGAGCTGGTGCTCGAGGAACGGCACCCCGCCGACGTCGAGCAGGTGCTTGGGGTGACGGGCGGTCAGCGGCAGGAGCCGGGTCCCGAAACCGCCGGCAACGATGATCGCCTCGACATCCTGGGCCATGCGCGCATCCTGCCACTACGTAGAGTGCAGGCCGTGACCGCCTCGACCTTCGCCGACGCACTGGCCAGGGAGCTCCGCTCGGCCCCGGCCCGGCCCCTGGTGACCTTCTACGACGACGCGACCGGGGAGCGGGTAGAGCTGTCGGTGGTCACCTACGCGAACTGGGTCAGCAAGACCGCCGGCCTGGTGCAGGACGAGCTCGACGTCGAGCGCGGCGGCCTGGTGCTGGTCGACCTGCCCACCCACTGGCTGGGGGCCGTGTGGCTGGGCGCGGCGTGGTCCGGTGGCCTGTGTGTCACCGCCGACCGGTCCCTGCAGCGCGAGGCCGACCTGGTGGTGTGCGGGCCGGACGGGGTCGACCGGTACGCCGCGGCGTCCCCCGACATGCCGGTGGTCGCGATCTCGCTGCGTCCCCT
Source organism: Nocardioidaceae bacterium (assembly GCA_025966335.1). Lineage (GTDB taxonomy): Bacteria > Actinomycetota > Actinomycetes > Propionibacteriales > Nocardioidaceae > Nocardioides_C. The sequence continues at coordinate 20,314 of JAICRS010000008.1, read as the reverse complement.
CGGCGCGAGGTTCGCGCATCCGCTGCCCGAGGGCGTCACCGACTACGGCGCGGTGGTGCTGGCCCAGCCGGACACGTTCGTGCCCTACGACCCGCCGCTGCCCGCCGACCCGGCCTGGCGGGGGAACGGCTTGGTCCTGGACCAGGCGGGGCTGCTCGCCGGCTGCGCCGCGGACCCGAGGGTGACCGCCGGCGGACGCCTGCTCACCGACGTCAACCCGTGCACCGGAGCGGGACTCGGCACGCTGGTCTCGCCGCTGCTGGAGGGCGCGTCCACGGTCTGGGTGGCGAACCCGGACGAGACGCTGTGGGACCGCCGCCACGAGCAGGAGAGGGCGACCACGCAGCTGCGGGCCACCCCCTCCTCGTGAGCTCCGGGCCGGTCAGCCGCTGAGGTCGAAGCCGCCGAACCCGTCGGCGACGTACCGCCGTGCGTCGAAACCCGCGCCGTTCCCGGGCAGCAGCCACAGCGTCCCGTTGGAACGCTGGCGCGCCATCACGTCCGGATGGCCGTCACCGTTCGCGTCCCCGACACCCTGGATCCAGTCGTAGCGACGGGTGGCGGAACCGATCTTGCTGGGGTTCATCAGCCCGCCCGGCCCGTTGCCCGGGAAGAACAGCAGGGAACCGTCGGTGCGCCGAACGATGCTGTCCGGCGTCCCGTCCCCGTTCCACAGGCCGACCCCGATCTGCGCGGTGGAGCTGATCGAGGAGTGGGCGATGTAAGCCCGGCGGAAGCCGGTGCTCCCGTTGCCGGGGTAGATCCGCATCGCCTTCCCGCGGGGCTGGCCCATCAGGTCCGGGTAGCCGTCCCCGGTCACGTCACCGACCGCGGCGACCAGGTCGATCCGTCGCCAGTGCTTGCCGCCCCGGAACGCCTGGACCGGCTCCGCGAACCGGCTCCCACCCTGGCCGGCACGGAAGTACATCCGGCCGGTGGACGCCGACCGGGTCATCAGGTCGCCGTGCCCGTCGCCGTTCCAGTCGCCGGCGTTGAGCACCAGGTCGGTGTCCGACAGCACGGTGCCGGTGTCCACGATGCTCTCGATGTTCTGCCCGCCGGTGTTCGTGTACACCATCAGGCGTCCACCGACGCGTCCGACGAGGTCCGCCCTGGAGTTGCCGGTGAGCTGTCCGGTCGCGGCCAGGAAGTCGACGTCCTTGAAGGCGGTGTACGCGCCGTAGCGTCGCTCGAGACCGCCGTTGCCGTCGCCGGGGTAGACGAAGGTGAGGCCGTTACGGCGCTTCCGGGCGATGATGTCCGGCGTGCCGTCGTTGGTGGCGTCACCCATCCCGGCGATGATGTCGAACGATCCCCACCGGTAGGGCAGCATCACCGGCGTGCCCAGGGACCGCGCGCCGTTGCCGGGCACCAGCCACAGCCGGTTGTCGGTGTCGCGGGCGACGAGGTCGTTGTCGCCGTCACCGTTGAAGTCGCCGACTCCCGCGGTGAGGTTGAACCGGCTCCAGTCGGCGGAGAGCTGCACCCGCTTGCGGTAGCCGGCACGGTCCGTGCCGCGGAACAGGTAGAGCCGCTTGGTGGTCTCCTGCCGGACGACGAGGTCGTTCTTGCCGTCACCGCTCATGTCGCCCACGCCGGTGAGCTGGTCGACGTCGTTGAACCGGGGGCTGGTCCGGACCGCGCCCTCGAAGGTGCCCTGCGCGGTGCCGGGGTAGACCGCGGTCGCACCGGTCCTGCGGTTGCGGCCGACCATGTCGGGGACGTTGTCCCCGGTGAGGTCGCCAGCGGCGGTGATGAGGTCCATCCGGCCCCAGCGGCCGGCGGCCCGGACGCCGTCCTCGAAGTCGACCTGACCGGCGGTCCGGACCAGGTAGGCGCGCTGGTTGGTTGCGTCGCGCACGACCAGGTCCGGCCACGGCGTGCCGGAGAGGTTGGTGTTCTTGGCCCGGCTGGTGAACGGGCGCTGGTACCCGGCCGCAAGGGAGCGGATGGCCGGGACCTGTGCATAGAGGTGCCGGCCCGGGCAGGCGGTCTGTCCCGCGTCGCGGTGACCGTTGATCGCCTGGAAGTACTTCGAGCCCACCCACTGCTTGGTCGACGAAGCGTCGATCCCGTGCAGCGAGAGCTTCCAGGCGAACAGGCGGCCGTAGGCGTCGAGCATCGCCGAGGAGGGCCGGGCGGTGTCGAAGTTGCCGAGCGCCGACATCGCGAACGAGGACTCGTTGTAGCCGAGCGTGTGGGCGCCGACCACCGGGCGGTCCACGCCGCCGAAGCGGCCTTCCCAGATCCGGCCGAAGCGGTCGACGATGAAGTTGTAGCCGATGTCGCTCCAGCCGCGCGACTGCGTGTGGTAGGCGTAGATGCCGCGCATGAGCGACGGCACCTGGCGGCGCGAGTAACCGTTGGAGTTCACGGTGTGGTGCACGAAGCCGGCGTGGATCTCGTAGTAGCCGAGCGACGACTTGTCCCGCATCCGCTCGTCGGCACCCCACTGGGCCCGCGAGTAGATCAGCGGTTTCGGGGTGACGTCGGCGGCGCTGCCGGTCAGCACGCCCTCCCCGTCGGTACCGGGGTCCGTCGTGCCGGGAACCGGGACGTCCGGGTCCGTGGTCACGTCGACCTCGCCCGAGGACAGCGCCAGGTCGGCGGCGCCGCCGAGCTCGGCCGTGTCGATGGCCGGCTCCTCCACCACGGCATCTGCGCTCGCACCCGGGTCGACCAGGGCGAGCTTCATGTCCGCGGGGACCTCGCCGTCGACGGTCTCGGCCTTCACCTGCACCTCGTCGACGTCGCCGACGACGATCGGGTCGGTACCCGGACGTGCGGTGCGCGCCTCCTCGGAGCCCGGGTCGGGCGCGTGCTCGTCGTGGTACTCAATCTCCTCCCAGTCCGACCAGGTCCCGTTGGTCAGGCTGCGGACCGAGACGGTGATGTCCTCGTCGGCCACGTGCTCGCCGTGCTTCCAGGTCACCCCGACCGTGGCGTAGCCGCTCACCGGTTCCGGCGCGGTCAGCGCGGCCAGCTCCTCGTCGGTACCCGTGCCGGCCGAGGCGAGCCGGAGCTGCCCGGAGACGGCGTTCGCCGGTGCCGACGCGTCGCTCGTGAGAGCCTTGAGCCCGGCAGGGTCGACGCCCGTGATCGGCACCTCGGCGACCTGCGGCTCGACCGGCTCGGAGGCGACGAGGGACCCGGCTCCCTGTGCCGCCGGAGCCTGCCCGGTCACCGCCGGCGGCGTGGGTGCGACGATGTCGAGCGTGACGATGCTGGCCGCGGGAGCCGCGACGGCAACCACCGTTCCGAATGCCAGGACTTGCTGGCAAAGCAGAACGAAACGGCTTCTGTTCTCTGGCATTCCGGGCACTCCATACGCGGGGAAGTTGTCACAGGAGAACCAAGTGTCACACCAGTAACAGGGGCCCGCTAGCGCTTCGTTTTAACTACAAACTTGTAATTCGCGGAGCGGCTCCGCCCGGTCAGATGTCGGCGCCGATCTCGTCGTCGGCGATGGTCTCGTCGTCCTCGTTGTCTGTGTCGTACTTGAGGAAGCGGATGCCCTCGGCGACCGGACCGTCGAACGCCAGAACGCCCTTCTCGAGCACCAGGGCTCGGTCACACATCTTGCGGACCGATCCGGGGCTGTGGCTGACGTAGAACAGGGTGCGGCCCTCGGCCTTGATCTCCTGCATCCGGGCCATGCACTTCTTCTTGAACGGCCGGTCCCCCACGGCGAGCACCTCGTCGGCGAGGAAGATGTCGGACTCGGCGAACGCCGCGACCGCGAAGCCGAGCCGGGCACTCATCCCGGACGAGTAGTGGCCGACCGGGGTGTCGAGGAACTTGCCCACGTCGGCGAAGTCGACGATCTGGTCGAACTTGCGCTTGGTCTCGGCCTCGCTCATGCCGAGGATCGCGGCGTTCAGGAAGACGTTCTCCCGACCGGTGAGCTGGTGGTGGAACCCGGCTCCGGCGGCGATCAGCCCGGCGATCCTCCCCCGGGTGAGCACCTTTCCGGTGTCCGGCTTCATCACCCCGGAGATCAGCTTGAGCAACGTGCTCTTGCCGGAGCCGTTCAGGCCCATCAGGCCGATCGACTCTCCCTGGTGCGCGGTGAACGAGACATCGTTCACGGCCAGGAACGTGTCCTTGAGCGGCTGCCGGCGCAGTGCCGCGATCGACATCTCCTTGATCGTGCGGGTGTACTGCATCGTGAACCGCTTGCTCACGTCCTGCACGACGATCGACTCGGTCATCTAGAGACGCTCCGCGAACTTGCCCTCGAGGCGGGTGAAGATCCACTGCGCGACCGCCAGCAGCACCAGACAGGCGGCAAGGACGATCAGGCCGCGGGTGAAGAGATGGTCGGGCATCACGGCCGGGTACTCCGCGTCGGGCCCGACCGTCGGGACCCAGAACAGCTGCTGGAACAGGATCACGCCGTTCGCGATCGGGTTGGCCAGGTAGGCCTGCTCCACCCAGGTCCCCTCGAAGAGGTCCGCGATCCGGTCGTAGGGATAGATCATCGGCACCGACCAGGTGACGAAGATCGTGAACGTCTGCACGATGTTCTGGAAGTCCTTGAAGAACACGTTGGCCGCGCTGAAGATGAGGGCCAGCCCCATCCCGAACACCGCGATGATCGAGAACCCGAGCAGTCCGGCCGCGAAGTCGAGCGGCTCGGGGCTCCATCCGGTGAGCGCGACGCCCACGACGAGGATCACCAGCTGCGGGATCGTGTGATAGGCGGAGACCAGCATCGCGGCGACCGGGAACATCTCCCGGGGCAGGCTCATCTTCCGCACCAGGCCCTTGTTCTTGACGATCGACCGGGTGCCGGAGGAGAAGGTCTCGGTGAAGTAGTGCACCATCACCAGGCCGGTGAAGATGTGGATGGCGAAGTTCGTCATCCCGCGGGTCATGTTGAAGATGAACCCGATCACCAGGAAGTAGGCCAGGAACCGCACCAACGGCAGCACGTAGGACCACAGCAGGCCGAGCACGGATCCCTGGTAGCGCGCCTGCAGCTCCTTGCGGACCAGGAGCCTGAGCAGGTAGCGCTGCCGGAAAACGTTGTGCAGCCCGCCGTTGTCCCCAGGGGCGACGAGCGGAGCGTCCGGGACCCGACCCGGGTCGGCGACCTGGGTGGTCATGAACCGTCGGGCTTCTTCACCGACGACTCGAAGGTCCGCGCCCACTGCTCCTCGGACACGATGTCGTCCAGCGCCGTGCGGTAGTGCTTGGCCAGCTCGGGCCACTCCCGGTAGAGACGCTGGTGGATCTCCACCGTGCGCTTCATCAGGTCCGCGAACTTCGCGGGGTCGCGGTGGTACCAGGAGGCCATGGTCCCGTCGGTGGTCGAGACGACCGCGGAGTCGAACTGCGCCAGCATCCACCACCGCGCATCCATCGCCGGGAGCCGTGCCTCGGGATGCTTGCGCGAGAGCTTCCTGGCCGGACGCGCCTGGCGGACGGCGCTGAGCCCTGCGGTGATCATCTGGCCGACCATGCCTCTCGGCTCGGTGGGCTCCTTGCCCCGCTTCGGCGGCTTCTCCCGCTTGACCGGCGGGAAGGCGTCCGGGTCGACAGCGGTGCGCGCGTCGTCGAACTCCGCCCGCAGAGCCCGCACCTCGGGCAGCTTGGTGAGCAGGTCCTCGTGCAGCTTCTCCGGTCCGGCAAGCACGTCCTCGAGCGCCCGGTGCCGCAGCTCCGCGGTGGAGTACTGCATCGCGAGCAGGTGCTTGACCTGGTGGTTGAAGCTCTCCCGGACCAGCCGACCGCCGCGCGGGTAGGGCGAGTGCAGCAGAGCGGCGATGGTGCGGTTGCGCTGGTGGAAGTAGGCCTGCCAGTCCAGCGCGTCGTTCTTGTCCGTCCACGGGACGTGCCACACGGCCGCACCGGGCAGGGTCACCGTCGGGATCCCGTGCGAGGACGCCCGCACGCCGTACTCCGAGTCGTCCCACTTGATGAACAGCGGCAGGCTCAGCCCGATCTCCCGCACCACCTCGGTGGGGATCAGGCACATGAACCACGGGTTGAAGTCCACGTCGATCCGGCGGTGCAGCCACCGGGCACTGCGCAGGTTGCGGCCGGCGAAGTCCCAGTCGCTGTGCACGGTGCTCGGCGACTGCCACCAGAAACGCCAGCGGTTGATGACCTCACCGAAGCTGTGCAGCCGGGAGCGGGAGTAGAGGCTGAACATGTGTCCACCGACGATGGTGGGCCGTCGGGTGAGGTCGGCGAAGGTAGCCGCCCGTACGACGCTCTCCGGCTCGGCGACGATGTCGTCGTCGAGGAACAGCACGTACTTCGACCGGCCCGCCTGCAGGGTCTCGTACTGCGCCCGGGCGAATCCGCCCGAGCCGCCGATGTTCCCCTGCTCGATGACCCGCAGCTTGTCCCCCAGCGACGCCTCCGCCTTGGCGAACCCGGGGTCGTCGACGACCTTCTGGGTGCCCTGCTCGATGACCAGCAGCTCGTCGAGGATGGCCTGGACGTCCTCGTCCTCACCGAGCTGGGTGAGCAGGTTGGCACAGTACTCGGGCCGGTTCATCGTGGTGATGCCGATCGTGACGGTGCCTGAGCCGGCGCGCTCCTCGGGGACCTCGGCCACCCAGGTCGCCTCCTGCAGAGTCACGTCCTCGTCGCCGGCGACCACGTCGAACCAGTACCAGCCGCCGTCCCCGAACGGCTTGAGCGTCAGGTCGAAGCTGAAGCTGCCCGAACCGCTCTCGTCGACGGACGCGGACTCGACGCGTTGCGAGCGACCGTTGGCCATGGAGCGGTAGACGATCACGCTCGCACCGAGCCCGGTCACGGTGACGTTGAGCGTCACCTCCTCCACTACGGTCCACATCCGCCAGTAGCTCGCCGCGAAGCCGTTGAAGTAGGTGCCGAAGGAGACCCGTTGTCCGGCCTGGACAGTGAGCCGGTGCCGGTCCAGGATCGCGTCCGGGTGCAGCGACTCGCCGGTCGACATCGGCTGCAGCAGCAGCGCCCGTGAGACCTCAGCGTCCTTGCCGCCCGGCAGTGCCTCCGGCTCCAGCTGGGCCTTGTCCCGGTCGACGTACAGCGGGAGGACGTCGATGTCGCGGTCGGCTGGCAGCACGACCCGCTGCAGAACCCTGCGTACGGTGGTCATTCGTCGACTCCTCCGCTCACCAGCGCCTCGCCGGCGGCGAAGTGCGGTTTGAGCTTGTTCTCGAACATGGTCAGCGCGGAGCCGATCGCCATGTGCATGTCCAGGTACTTGTACGTGCCGAGCCGGCCGCCGAACAACACGTCCGGCTCCTTACCGGCGAGATCGCGGTAGCTCAGCAGGCCCTCGCGGTCCGCCCGCGTGTTCACCGGGTAGTAGGGCTCGTCGTTGCCCTCCGCGAACCTGGAGAACTCGCGCATGATCACGGTCTTGTCACCCGGGTAGTCGCGCTCGGGGTGGAAGTGCCGGAACTCGTGGATCCGGGTGTAGGCCTTGTCCTCGTCGGGGTAGTTCATCACCGGCGTGCCCTGGAAGTCCCCGACCGGGAGCACCTCGCGCTCGAAGTCGAGCGTACGCCAGCCGAGGCGGCCGTGCGCGTAGTCGAAGTACCTGTCGACGGGGCCGGTGAAGACGACCGGGACGTTGCCGACGTACTCGTCGCGGGCGTCGAAGAAGTCGGTGTTCAGCCGCACCTCGATGTTCGGGTGGTCGGCCATCCGCTCCAGCCAGGCCGTGTAGCCGTCGACCGGCAGCCCCTCGTAGGTGTCGTTGAAGTAGCGGTTGTTGTAGGTGTAGCGGACCGGGAGCCGGCTGATGATGTCGGCCGACAGGTCCTCCGGCGAGGTCTGCCACTGCTTCGCGGTGTAGTGCGCGATGAACGCCTCGTAGAGCGGCCGGCCGATCAGCGAGACGCCCTTCTCGACGAAGTTCTCCGGCTCCTTGCCGTTGAGCTCGGCGGCCTGCTCCCGGATCAGCGCCCGCGCCTCGTCCGGGGTGTAGGCGGCACGGAAGAACTGGTTGATCGTGCCGAGGTTGATCGGCATCGGGTACACCTCGCCGTTGTGCGTGGTGTACACCCGGTGCTGGTAGTCGGTGAACTTCGTGAACCGCGTCACGTAGTCCCACACCTTCTCGTTCGAGGTGTGGAACAGGTGCGCGCCGTACACGTGCACCTCGATACCCGTCTCGGGATCCGGCTCGCTGTAGGCATTTCCGCCGATGTGGTGCCGGCGTTCGAGGACGAGCACCTTCAGCCCGAGCTCGTTGGCACAGCGTTCGGCGATCGTCAGCCCGAAGAATCCGGACCCGACGACCACGAGGTCAGCGTTCAACACACAAACTCCTGAGATGGGGGCAGCGGTCAGTCTATCGGCCGGTTCGGCTCCGGCCGATTCGTGCGCCCCGGTTCGCGATCAGGGCCCGATAGGCGGTTCTGCGCACCGCCTCCGGCACCAGACGATATCCGCCGCGGACCGCAACATTGCGCAGGTACTCCCCGCGCGTGGTGATCCCGAGCTGCCGGAAGCGGCGCTGGAGCGCCAGCTCGGAGCGCAGCAGCTCGGTGCCGCCACGCCGTGCGTAGGCGCCGGCGCCGACCCGGTAGTAGACCAACGGGTCGGCCACGTTCGCCGGTCTTGCACCTGCCTCGACCATCCGGGTGAACAGCAGGTAGTCCTCCATCAGGGCCATGTCGGTGTAGCCGCCGGCGGCCAGGACCGCGCTCTTGCGGTAGACGATCGTCGGGTGGTTGAACGGGTCCCGGAACCTGATCACCCGGCGGATGTCCGCGGGGTCGGTCGGGGGCGTACGCCGGCCCACCACGTCGTCCACGGCATCGCCGAACTCGACCAGCCCGGAGCCCACGATGTCGGCTCCGGCCTCGACCAGCGGAAGCTGTCGCTCGAACCGGTCGGGGAAGCTGACGTCGTCGGCATCCATCCGGGCGACGATCTCGTGCGCACAGGTCTCCAGCCCCCGGTCCAGAGCCGGACCCAGCCCGACGTTGTGCTCCATCACCACGTGCTGCACGGGGACCGGGCTGGTGGCTGCCAGGTCGGCGATCGCCGCCTCGAGGTCCTCCGCGACCGGACCGTCCTGCACCAGGACGACCTGGTCCGGGCGGCGGGTCTGCTCGTGGACCGTCGAGGTGAACGCCTGGCGCAGGAACGCCGGGTCGTCGCCGGAGTACACCGCCATCAGCAGGCTGAACGGCTGCTCGGTGCGGGTCTGCGCAGGACGGACGTCGTCGAGGGCCGCCCAGCCGGCTGCCCCCAGGACGGCGCCGTTGGGGCGCGGGCCGCTCGCGAGGCCGGCCCGGACGCCCTTCGCCATCGCGACGGCGAGGGTCTTCCTGTCGTGCGACCTGGCGAATGTCCGGGCCCAGCGGCGCAGCGTGGAGCCGCCGTACACCACCTTCTCGAGCGGGCTCAGACCGGCGCTCCGGGTGAACAGCCAGAGCTTGTTGCGCACCTCGTAGAAGAACCGCTCGCCGGGGTCGGCGTCGGTGGAGCCGAACACGCGGGTCTTGTGCACGACGACGCTGTCGGGGCAGTACAGGCCCACCCGGTCCCGGATGAGCCGGGTGGAGTACTCGAAGTCGTCGTTCCACAAGAAGTAGTCGGCGACCGGCAGGCCCCGCTCGGCGATCGCGGCGGCGTCGCACATGATCGAGACGAAGGACGCGGAGCGGATCGGGGTGGCGCCGACGGCGGCGGCGGCCCGGCGCTCGGCGGCCGAGGCGCCCGGCTTGGTGCGCGGCGTGTTCATCGGGTGGTCGCGCCCGTCGGTCCAGACCACCTTGCTGGCCAGCACGCTCGGGCGCTGCCCGTGCCCGCCGACGAAGCGCTCCCAGGCCGAGGCCAGCGCCGCGGCGGCCGACGGCGTGGGGACGGTGTCGTCGTCGAGCAGCCAGACCAGGTCCGGTTCGAAGGTGAGCGCACGCTCCATCCCGGCCGCGAAGCCGCCCGCTCCCCCGGTGTTCCGGCTGAGGTGGACCAGCTCCAGGTCCGCGTAGTCCTCGCGCAGCAGCTCGGTGGTCCCGTCGGTGGAGGCGTTGTCGACGACGACCACGGCGACCGGGGCCGCGGTCTGTGCGGCCACCGCGGCGAGGGACTCCTGCAACAGGTCGCGCCGGTTCCAGGTGACGACGACGGCAACGACCCGGGGAGACACGCCGAGCACCCTATCCGGGACCTCAGCAGGCGGCGGACAGGTCGGCAGCGTCGTTGGCGGCATACCCCTCGGAGAGGCTGCCGATCGATCCGCCGGTGGTGGTCCCGCCGGCCGGTGCGGGCTTGGTGCGCCTCGGTTCGGTGCCGTCCTGCTCACCGCGCGAGCGCGACCGCTCGACAGCCTCCTGCACCCGCTCCTGGATCAGCGCGATGTCGGGGTGGGCGGTGTCGACCAGCGGCGGCACGAACGAGACGGTGGCCAGCGGCTGGGACTTCGCCTTGAGCGCGAGCTCCACGAAGCGGCCGAGCTCCGAGGCGGGCAGGTCGGTCGAGATCACGTCCTCGCTGGCCCGGGCGATCTTCTCGAACTTGGTGACCACGACCTTCGGGCTCAGCTGTTCGAGCATCGCGTTCATCACGCACTTCTGGCGCGCCATCCGCGAGTAGTCGTCGGCGTTCTCCCGGGACCGCGCGAACCACAGCGTCTCGAAGCCGTCGAGCCGCTGGACTCCCGGCTCGATGTAACCCGTGACCGGTGCGCCGACGCCGCCGATCGGGATCCGGTCCCGGACGTTCATGGTGACCCCGCCGACCGCGTCGACCAGGTTGCGGAAGCCCTGCAGGTTGACCATCACGTGGTAGTTGATGGTGAGGCCGGTGATCCCCTCGACGGCTTCGATGGTGGCCTCGACACCGGGGTTGTCGTACTTCGCGAACAGCTCCGGGTTATCCGCGGCCCAGGTGCTCAGGCTGTTCAGGTAGCAGCCTTCGCAGTCGAACCCGTCCGGGAACTGCTCGGCCATCACCGAGCCCTCCTCGAACGGGAAGTTCTGCATGTTGCGGGGCAGGCCGAACAGGATGGTGTGGCCGCTCTCCGCGTCGATGCTCGCGACGGTGATGCTGTCGGGACGCAGTCCCCAGCGGTCCGCACCGGAGTCACCGCCCAGCAGCAGCACGTTGTACCTGCCCTGGTGGGCGCCGGAGGCGACGCCGTCGCCGAACATCGCGGTGATGAAGTCACGCTGCACGGCGACCACGTGTGAGGCGAACAGCAAGGTGCCCGCGACCGAGAAGCACAGGAACCCGTTGATCCCCACCATCGCCAGCCGTTGCTTCTGCCGCATCTCCAGCGGCTGACCCAGCCGCCAGGCGTCGACGAGCAGGCCGGCCCACCCGATCGCCAGCGCGAACAGCACCAGCCGGACCACACCCAGCATGAACGTGTTGCTCAGCAGCCAGAAGATGAACCCGGACCACACCAGGCCGATCAGCACGACCAGGACCAGGGCGGCGACCAGGCCCAGCCAGACCCGCAGCGCGATCCGGCCGACCTGCTTGCGGCCGGCCACGAGCTGGGCCGAGCCGGGCACGACCAGGGTCATCATCATCAGGGTCACCGCACGACGGAACCGGACGCGCGCCAGCCGGTCGTCCAGCCCGGGGGAAGAGACGGGTGGCATGGGAGGCCTTTCGATCTGTCCTCGTGCAGGACCTGTGCGGTGGAACCCGACCAGTATCACCAGTCACATGCGTCACGCCGTCGAGGCACGCCGGTGACCGCGGCGCGTTGGCGGCGCACGGTAGCGTCTGCGCCATGGCAGATGACGGCCCGTCCGACTACAACTGGCTGTACGGGACCCGGCGCAAGGGCGGCGGGTCGACCGGCCGTCCGCCGGCCGACCCCGAGCCGACCCGGGTGCTGCCGACCGCCAGGAGGCCGGATGAGGATCGGCCCGGGGACAGGCCCGCGGACCGGCCCTCGCCGCGCTCGGCGCCTCCGCCACGACGACCGGCGAAGTCCCGACGGCGCCCCCTGCGGTGGGTTCTGGTGCTGCTGCTGCTCTGGCTGGTGTTCCTCGTCGCCGTGCCGATCTGGGCGTGGACCGAGATCGAGAAGGTCGACGCGGATCCCGGCGGTGACCGGCCCGGCTCGCAGCCGGGGTCGACGTACCTGCTGGTGGGCAGCGACAGCCGGGAGGACCTGACCGCCGAGGAACGCAGGCGGTTCGGCACCGGTGAGGCCGAGGGCAGGCGCACGGACACGATCATGCTGCTGCACACCGGCGACGGGCCGAACCTGCTCCTGTCCATCCCGCGCGACTCGATCGTGGACATCCCCGGCCAGGGAAGCGACCTGAAGATCAACGCTGCCTATGCCTTGGGAGGACCGGAGCTGCTTGTGCAGACCCTCGAGTCGGAGACCGGCATCCGCATCGACAACTACGTCGAGATCGGCTTCGGTGGCTTCGTCGGCATCGTGGACGCGGTCGGCGGGATCGAGATCTGCCCGGAACAGGCGATGGACGACCCGCTCGCGAACCTCCACATCGAGAAGGGCTGCCAGGAGGCGAACGGACCGACGGCCCTCGGCTACGCCCGGTCCCGGCACACCTCGGCGCTCGGCGACATCGACCGGGCCCGCCGGCAGCGTGAGGTGGTCAGCGCGGTCGGCGACGAGGCGCTGTCGCCGTGGTCGGTCCTCAACCCGGTGCGCTACGCCCGGCTCGCCGCCGCCGGCGCCGACGCCCTCGCAGTGGGCGAGGACACCGGCCCGTTCGACACCGCCCGGTTCGCGTTCGCGATGACCCGGGTCAACGGGGAGAACGGACTGACCTGCACCGTGCCGATCGCCGACCTGGCCGTGCACTGGGACCGCGAGCGGGCCCTCGAGCTGTTCGAGCTGATCAAGGAGGACCGGACCGCGGAGGTCTCCGACGATCTCTGCCGAGCGACCGGGCTGAGGAACCAGTGACCGGCTACGAGACCCTCGACTACGCGGTCCGCGACCGCATCCTCACCCTGACCCTGGACCGGCCGGACCAGCTGAACGCGTTCACCGTGACGATGGCCGACGAGCTCGTCGCCGCCTTTGACCGCGCAGGGGCCGACGACGACGTGGCGGCGGTCGTGGTGACCGGCCGGGGGCGAGCTTTCTGCGCCGGCATGGACCTCTCGGTCGGCGGCAACGTCTTCGGGCTCGACGAGGCGCAGCAGCCCACGCTCCGGGACATGCAGGACCGCCTCGACGACCCGGCGATCCACGACGGGGTGCGCGACACCGGCGGTCGGGTGGCGCTGGCGATCTATCGCTGCCCGAAGCCGGTGATCGGTGCCATCAACGGGGCCGCGGTCGGGATCGGCGCGACGATGACGCTGCCGATGGACATCCGGCTGGCTTCGGAGAAAGCACGGATCGGGTTCGTGTTCGGCCGCCTCGGCATCGTGCCCGAGGCGTGCTCCTCCTGGTTCCTGCCCCGCATCGTCGGGATCAGCCGCGCCCTGGAGTGGGTGTACTCCGCGGAGATCCTCACCGCCGCCGAGGCCTGTGAGGGCGGCCTGGTCCGGTCGGTCCATCCCGAGGACGAGCTGCTCGGCGCGGCGTACGACCTGGCGCGCCGGTTCACCGCCAACCGCTCCCCCGTGGCCACCGCGCTCGCCCGGCAGATGATGTGGCGCAACAGCGCGCAGCCGCACCCGCTCGAGGCGCACCGGGTGGACTCGCTGGCGATGTTCTACACCAGCACCGGTGACGGCAAGGAGGGCGTCCGTGCCTTCCTCGACAAGCGCGACCCGGAGTTCACCGGCAGCACCACGCAGATGCCGCCGTTCTACCCGTGGGAGGACTGAGCGCCCGGTGATGCCGCGCGGGTTCTTCCCGGCCGTCGAGCCGGACTCCCCGGTGCTCCCGCTGCTCGACCGGCTGCAGCCCGCGGTGCGGGCCGAGATCGAGCACCACGCCGGTCGCGCCACCACGGTCCACACCGAGCTGCGCACCGCCCTCCGGCCCGCCGGCGACGTCGAGCTGCGCCGGTTCTACTGGTCCATGCAGCGCCCGGACCCGCGCTCGCCGGTCGGCTTCGGCGCACGGACCCTCTACTGCGACGCGAAGGCGCCGGACCCGCAGACCTACGTGTTCCCCGCGGAGCCCGCACTGCCGTGGCTCGCCGACGCGAGCGGTCCGCTGCGCTCCGCCGGGGACGGGGCCAGGATCGAGGTCCTGCGCTACATCCCCCTGCGCCGGCTGACCTGCCGGGTGCACGACGGAGACGGACTGCCTCCCGCCGCGATCGCCAAGATCAAGCGGCCCGGTGGTCTCGACCGGGCCGCGAGGGCCTTCGCCGCCGTGCAGGAGGCCGCCGGCAGGAGCCCCTCCACCACGCTCACGCTGCCGCGCCTGCTGCGGGTGGATGCCGAGCGGCACGTCCTCTTCCTCGAGCAGCTGCCGGGCGAACCGTTGAACCTGGCCGTCGCCCGGCTCGACCTCACGACGGCGATGGAGCAGCTCGGCGCCCTGCACCGCGAGCTGCAGGAGCTCGATGTCCGTGGTCTGGGCACCCGCCGCGGCACCGCCGACTGGGTGGAGGACGCCCGTCAGGCCGCCACCCAGATCGGGCTCTTCGTTCCGTCGGCGTCACGGGCCGCCGAGTCGGTGTACGCCGACCTGGCCCGCACCGCCCCCGAGGGCGACCCGGTCCTCTACAGCCAGGGCGACTTCCTGCCCGGCCAGGTCCTGTGCCATCCCGACGGGTGGTCGGTGATCGACCTCGACGACAGCCGCTATGCCGACCCGCTCTCCGAGGTCGCCGCGATGTACGTCGGGCTGGCCCGGGAGCTGGCGATGACAGCCGAGCGGACCGAGCTGGCACGGCAGACCTACCTCGAGGCGTACGCCCGGCGCAGCGGCGAGCGGCTCGACCGCCGGCGCTTCGAGTGGTTCGTCGTCCTGGTCGAGCTGCGGGAGCTCGGCAAGCGCCTGGTCAAGGGTCGTGCCACCGCCGATGAGGTGACCTCGGTCCTGGAGCGGCTCACCGGATGAGAGCGGCCAGCTGCGCGTGCCGGCCGAGCTCCGACTCCAGGGCGCGCTCCCAGCCGGACGCGTGCCGGCGCAGGTGGCGGTAGCACCGGTTCACGAACTCCGCGTCGGCGCAGACCGCCAGCAGCGCCCGGTCGACGTCGACGCCCGCACTCGTGCCGTACGACGCCAGCAGGGTCCGGGCGACATCCTCGGTGACGGTCCCGGGAAGCCCGCGCAGTGACAGGTCGACCAGGAACTCCGCGAGGTCGACCTCCGGGGCACCACGGATGATCGAGTCGAGGTCCACCAGCACGGGACCGTCGGGCGAGCCGACCAGCTGGTCGACGTGGAAGTCGCCGTGCAGGGGGACGTCTCGCTCTTCGACAACATCTTCCCGCCGCGCGGTCGCCGTGGCCACGAGGCCGTGCACCAGGCCGGCGACGCCCGGGTGCGCGCGGGCCAGCTTGGCGGCCTTCTTGCGTGCCTCGACCAGCACATCGTCGACGGTCACCGACCGGTTCAGGTCCAGCGGAGCCGCGTGCAGGGCGGCCAGCAGTGCCCCCACCGCCGCGGCCTGCGCAGGAAGTCGGCCCGGGCTGCCCGTCGACAGCGGCCCGCCCGGGATGCCACGGGTCCAGAGCACCCCGCGGTCGGGGTCGGCACCCAGTGGCTCGGCGAGTCGGAGGTCACTTCGCCGGGCCGCCGCGCACCACAGCGCCTGGTGCCGTGCGGCGACCTCGGTGACACTCCCGTCCGCCAGCAGCTTCGCGAAGACGGTCGCGGCGCGGTCGCGGTCGGCCTCGAGACGCAGCGTCGCGCTCGCCTCGGGCTGGTAGCGCACCACCGTCACCCGCGGCTCCTCCCCCGGCCGGAGGTCGAGGACCTCGCGTGCGGCCGGCGGCAGGACGTCCGTTGCGAGCCGCGGGTCGACCAGTGTCGGGAGCGACACCAGCTGTGGGTCGGCCGGGAACGGCCAGACGATGAGGCCGACCTCCGGCAGCCGCCGGGCCAGGTGGCCGGTGGGGTCGTCGCGGACCTGCTCCCAGGCGAGGTCGCCGGCGTCGTCGTCGGAGAAACCCTTCACGTAGAGCTGCACCGGCGGCCCGGTCCCGGCCGTGACGGTGCAGGTCGCCCACCCCCGGCACCGCGGGGACCCGGGCCGGTGCGGGTGGGTGAGCCGCGCGTCCAGCAGCTGCACCGCGGTGACCTCACCGGAGATCCCGAGCGCGTCGGCATGCCGCGACAGCGCCTCGGTCATCCAGCCGGCGTCGGCCAGGTTCGGAACCCACACGCACCCCATTGTGCGCAGAAGCAGCCACCGGCGTGCGCGCCCTCTGCCACACTCGGAGCACGCGGTCTCGGAGACGGGTGGCGGTGGTGACCAACAGGAACGTGTGTGTGCTCGGCCTTGGCTATGTCGGGTTGCCGCTCGCGTGTGCCGCCGCGGGAGCGGGTCACCGGGTGGTCGGCCTCGATCCGGACCGCGCCCGCGTCGATGCCCTCCGGTCCGCGCGCAGCCCGGTCGAGGACGTCGAGGACCGCGATCTCGAGAAGGCCCTGGCCAGCGGCCTGCTGTCCTTCACCGACGACCCGGGTGACATCGGGGGCAGCGACACCTTCGTCATCTGTGTGCCGACACCGCTGAAGGAGAAGACGCCCGACCTCACGATGGTCGACGCGGCCGTCGACATCGTCGGTGGTGCGCTCCGGCCGGGAGGCATGGTGATCCTCGAGTCCACGACGTATCCCGGAACGACCGAGGACCGGGTGAGGCCACGGCTCGCGGAGGCCACCGGGCTCCGTGCGCCCGACGACTACCACCTGGTGTTCTCCCCCGAGCGGATCGATCCCGGTAACCCCGACTACTCGCTCAAGAACACGCCCCGGGTCATCGGCGGCCTCGGGACCGCGGCCGGCGACGCGGCGGCAGAGTTCTACTCCTCGTTCATCGACCACGTGCATCGGGTCTCCGGCCCGCGCGAGGCTGAGATGGCCAAGCTGCTCGAGAACACCTACCGGCACGTGAACATCGCACTGGTGAACGAGATGGCGATCTTCTGCGAGGAGCTGGGCATCGACCTGTGGGAGTCCATCGGTGCCGCGTCGACGAAACCGTTCGGCTTCGCACCGTTCACGCCGGGCCCCGGAGTCGGCGGGCACTGCATCCCGGTCGACCCGTCCTACCTCTCCTGGCGGGTGCGTCGGCTGGGCTACCCGTTCCGCTTCGTGGAGCTGGCGGCCGAGATCAACGACCGGATGCCGAACTACGTCGCGGCAAGGGTCGCCGACCTGCTCAACGACGTGCACAAGTCCGTCGGTGGCTCACAGATCCTGGTGCTGGGGCTCGCCTACAAGCGCGACCTCGGCGACATGCGGGAGTCACCGGCACCGATCCTGATCCGTCGGCTGGAGAGCCGGGGTGCACTGGTGCGCTGGCACGACCCCCACGTCGGGATCCTGGAGATCGAGGACTCGAACGCCGTTGCGGTGCAAGGTGAGCTGACCGCGGAGGAGCTGGCCGCCGCCGACCTCGTCGTCGTGCACACCGACCACTCGGCCTACGACCCCGAGATGATCGTGCGGCACGGCCGCCGGGTCTTCGACACCAGGAACCTCACGGCGGGGCATCACGCGCCCCACGTCTTCCGCCTCTAGAACGTCGTGGACAGCGCCAACCGGTCCAGGTGGTCGGCCGAGGCCGCAGGATCACCGGCGACCAGGGCCAGCAGCGCTCCCACGTCCGCCCGGTCCTCCGTGGAGATGACGGCGTGGTGCAGCATGACTCCGACCGTCCCCTGTGCGGCGGAGTCTGCCAGCAGCTGTCCGCGGCCTGCCCGGTCGACCGGGATCCGTTTCCGCTTGGCGAACCAGTCAACGGTGATCGGCAGCTCGACCAGACCGGGCACCTCCGCCCGACCGGCGGACAGGTCCCGCGAGAGGACCGCGAACCCGAGGTCGTGCAGGACCTGCGCGGTCCACGGAGCACACCGGTTCCACGGTGGCGTGAAGACGGCCGGCAGATCCCCGAGCAGCGCGCTCAGCTCGTCGCGGCCGCGGGCGATGTCGTCGCGCTGCTGCTCCGGGGAGCGACTGGCACCGAACTCGCACTTGCGGCCCTCCGGCTCGTGGTTGACGTGCGCGAAGCCGTGCTGGTGCACGGTGATGTCGTTGCGTCCGGAGCTCTGGCGAGCCGCGATCAACGTGGCCGTCCGGGCGGTCATCGCAACGGGGATCGCGGCGACGTCGACGGGCACCTCGTGCAGCTCGAAGACGTCGAGCAGCTCCTCGAGGGCCTCGTCGTGCCACCCGGCGTCGTCGTCCCGGAAGAAGAAGCGGACCGGCTCCTCGCGTTCGGCCAGGACCGTCCGCAGCGGGTCGAGCCAGCCGGTCACGGCGTCCGCTCCACGTCACGCACCGGGCTCAGCGTCCGCAGCAGGCGCGAGGTGCGGGTCCGCCCGTCGAGGTCGAGGGGCACCGGGAGCGGTGTCCAGCCAATCGCGTCCTGCACGGCAGCACACAACGTGCCCGGGGACAGCCGGTCCGGGTCGAGGACCCGCAGGGCGCCGAGCCGCTCGAGCCTCCTCGCCCGCTCCGCCTGCTCGTCCTCGCGCCCTTCGCCGAACGGCACCACGACGGCCGCGGTCGCGCTGCCGAGGATGTCCATCGTGGTGTTGTACCCGGCCTGGCTCACCGACACCGCCGACGCCGCCATCTCGCCGGCGAGGTCGGGCAGGTAGCGCACCACCTCCAGCCCGCTCGTCTCCTGCGCGCGGCGGCTCAGCTCGGCCACTACGGGCTCGGGCAGGAACGGTCCGGTGACGATCGTCGTGCGGAGCCCGTGGTCGACCAGCAGCCGCGGGTGCGCCTCGACCGCGGCGCGGAACAGCGGCGCGCCGACCATTCCGCCACCGGCCGACACCAGGACCCGACGCTCACGCAGTCGCGGACCGCGCGGCTCGGCGGCTGCCCTGACGAAACCCGTGTAGTGCACCGGGGTCTGCAGCGGGATGTTCGGGTGGAAGGTCTCCTCGAGGCCGGCGAAGCGGGCGTCGGCGTGGACCAGGACGGCGTCGAAGTACTCGTTGGCCAGTCGGCTGGCCCGGTCGTCGTGCCCCTGCTGGTCGCGCCGGCTGCCGACGAGGATGTCGCGCAGGCTGCACGCGACGAACGGCGTCGGACTGGTCTCTCGGGCCTCCTCGAGCAGCGGCATCAGCTCGCCGGCGAACTTCTTGCGGCCGAACGGGAAGAGCTCGACCAGCACCACGTCGGGTGCGGTCCCGCGAAGGGTGTCCAGGATCATCGCCCGGCGGGCGGTGACGGCTTCCTCGACGGTGAACCGCGCGTCGCGGCTGACCAGCGCGTAGTCGGCGTCCAGGCCGAGGGCCGGCAGGTGCACGACCTCGATGCCGGCCGGCTGCGGGACGTTGGCCGGCCAGGGACCGCCGTTGAGGAAGGTCACCGCGAAGTCCTGGGCCAGCCCGTCGGCGAGGTTCATCGAGCGCACCAGGTGGCCGAGGCCGACGGAGTGCTGGCAGTAGAACAGCAGGCGTGGCCGCGTCATCGCCGGCTCCTCGCACGGGCGGTCCAGCCCAGGGCCGTGGTGAGCACCCGTTCCAGGTCGGCCAGCGCCGGGACGTCGACCCGGCTGATCGCGCGAACGGCGCGCTCGACCAGCAGTGCCGCGGCGGCGTACCAGAGCAGGTCCTCGTGCGCCGGTGGCCGGTGGTAGTGGTCCAGCAGCGCCACGGCCGCGGCGCTGGCAGTGGTCGCGTCGATCTCGTCGCCCGGACGGGGACACCAGAGCCTGGCCACCGTGCCGCCGAGCTCCGCGGCGGCGGGTCCGGTGCCTGCCTGGTCGAGGTCGACCAGGCTGATCCCGGCGTCGTGGACCAGCACGTTCTTGGGGTGCAGGTCACCGTGCAGCAGCACCGTGGGACCGGGCTCCGGCGCGGCCGCCAGCAGCCCGTCCACGAGCGACCTGGTGAGCACCGCCAGGTCCGGTCTGGCCGCCTGCACCAGCCGTCCCGCAGCGGCGACACCGGCCGGTTTCAGGCGGACGAACGGCGCGAACCCGTCGGTCGGGCGGCGGTGCAGCACCGAGAGCGCCGCGCCGAGTGCCGCCATCGCCTCCGGTACGGCGGCGCGGTCGATCTGGTTGCACGGACGGCCCGGCGCCGGCGAGTACAAGGCCAGGTGTCGCTCGGGGAGGTAGCCGACGACGTCCGGCAGCCGGAGCACGTCGTCCTCGGCCAGGCCCCGGCGCGCCGCACGCAGGGCCGCCACGCTGCGGCCGCCCTCGTCGCCGACCTGGACCTTCGCGAAGCCGATGGTGGCGCCGGACTCGTCCGCACAGCGGGCGGTCGCGGCCTTCTCGGGCATGTAGGCCACCAGCTCTCCGTGCGTCCAGGGGGCTCC
>JAICRS010000305.1 GCA_025966335.1 Nocardioidaceae bacterium | reverse complement strand
GCGGCGGCATCGTGATGCCAGGGATGGTGGACACCCATCGGCACATGTGGCAGACGGCGATGCGTGGCTACGGCGCCGACTGGACGCTCACGCAGTACTTCGTCTGGTACTACCTCGAGCACGGCAAGGCGTTCCGGCCCCAGGACGTCTACGCCGGCAACCTGTTGTCCGCGGTCGAGTCGCTCGACGCCGGCGTCACCACCACCGTGGACTGGTCCCACGGGCTGCAGACCACCGAGCACGCCGACGCCGCAGTCGACGCCCTGGAAGCCGTGCCTGGCCGGTTCGTGCTGGCCTACGGCAACATCCAGGCCGGGCCGTGGGAGTGGTCGACCCAGCCGGAGTTCCGCTCGTTCGTCGACCGCCGGTTCCAGGGCAACGACAACGACATGCTCGGCTTCCAGATGGCCTTCGACGTCACCGGTGACCCGGAGTTCCCGGAGCGGGCGGCCTTCGAGGTGGCACGCGACCTCAACGCCACGGTCACCACCCACGCCGGCGTGTGGGGTGCCACCAACGACGACGGCATCCGGCTGATGTACGAGAACGACTTCATGACGCCCGGCACGATCTACGTGCACGCCGCCACCCTGAACACTGACTCCTACAACCGGATCGCCGCCACCGGCGGGTCGGTGTCGGTGTCCACCGACAGCGAGCAGAGCTGCGGCCAGGGATACCCGCCCACCTGGGTCCTCCGGTCCCATGACATCCCGGTGTCGTTGTCCATGGACACCAGCGTGTGGTGGAGCGGCGACCTGTTCACCGCGATGCGCACCACCCTCGGTGCGGACCGGTCCCGCGAGCACCTGGAGGCGCACGCCGTCGGGGACACGGTGACCAACTGCCACCTGCATGCGGACCAGGTCGTCGAGTGGGCGACCCGCGGCGGCGCCGAGGCGCTGGGACTGGGTGACACGGTCGGCAGCCTGGAGGCCGGCAAGAAGGCCGACGTCGTGCTGATCAAGAACGACCACTCGCCGGCGATGTTCCCGATCCTCAACCCCTACGGCCATGTCGCGTTCCAGGCCCAGCGTGGCGACGTGCACACGGTGATGGTGAACGGTCGCGTGGTCAAGCACGAGAACCGGCTGGTCGGCATCGATCTGCCTGCGGTCCGTCGGACGGTCGAGGAGACCGTCGAGCACCTGCAGTCCGCGCTGGGCGCCGAGGCCTGGCAGCAGGGCATGCACCCGGAGATCCCTGAGACGAAGATCCTCGACAACCCCTACACCTACACGGAGTTCCGCACCGCCGACACGCACAAGTCGGCGCTCAGCGGGGCGAACGAGTAGGCCTCGCACGGGAGGAATGAGTGGCCATGTCGGAGCGACACGTACCGGTCCTGGTGGTGGGCGGCAGCCTGGTGGGGCTGTCCACCTCGGTGCTCCTCGCCGATCAGGGTGTGGAACACCTGCTCGTGGAGAGTCACTCCGGCACCGCGATCCATCCGCGGGCCGCGTCCTTCCACCAGCGCACGATGGAGATCTTTCGTTCGGTGGGCATGCAGGAGGTCGTCGAGGCCGCTGCGGCCGACGAGTTCAAGCAGAACGGTGCGATCGTCGCTGTCGAGAGCCTCGGCGGGAAGGAGCTGATGTACTTCTTCCGTTCGTTCAACGACGGCGTCGAGGACCTGAGCCCCACCGCCCGCCTGTTCATCACCCAGGTGGGGCTCGAGCCGGTGCTGCGGCGCCGCGCCGCGGAGCTGGGCGCCGAGCACCTGTTCGGCACCGAGCTGGTCTCGTTCGAGCAGCACGACGACCACGTCAGCGCGGTGCTTCGCCCGCGTGGTGGTGGACCGGAGCAACGCGTCACCGCCGACTACCTGATCGCTGCGGACGGTGCGCACAGCTCCGTCCGGGAGCAGCTGGGAATCCCGATGGCCGGGCGCGGCAGCTTCGCGGACTGCATCACGATCTACTTCAAGGCTGACGTCAACCCGCTGATCGGCGAGCGGAACCTCAGCGTCGTCTACGTGAACCACCCCGAGCTGCTCGGCTTCTTCCGGTTCTCGATCACCGGCGACTCCGGGTTCCTGGCGGTGTTCGCGACGATGGGTCCGGACGGCAGCCGCAACACCCAGGTCGGCGAGGACGTGTCCGTCGAGCGGTGCATCGAGCTCGTGCGCACCGCCCTCGGTGGGCCGGCCGACCTGCCCGTCGACGTGGAGAGTGTCCAGCGGTGGAGCGCGGAGGCCGCGACCGCGGAGGCGTTCCGGTCCGGGCGGGTGTTCCTGGTCGGTGACTCCGCGCACGTGATGCCGCCCACCGGTGGGTTCGGTGGGAACACCGGGCTCGCTGACGCGCACAACCTGGCCTGGAAGCTCGCCCTCGTGCACCGAGGAGTCGCCGGTCCAGGGCTGCTGGACTCCTACGACCCCGAACGCCGGCCGATCTCGGGCCTGACCGTCGAGCAGGCCTACAGCCGGTATGTCCTCAGGGTCGACCCGTCGCTGCCCCAGGATGACCTCCAGCCGCCGATGGATGAACCGTCCATCGAGCTCGGCGCGATCTACCGGTCCTCGGCGGTCCACGCGAGTGAGGTGCCGGAGCAGGAGCTGGACAACCCGCGCGAGCAGAACTGGACCGTCGGCGCGAGGGTGCCGCACCTGGTGCTCGCCGACGACGAGGGGCCCACGTCGACCGTCGACCTCGGCGGTCCCGGGTTCGCGCTTCTCGTCACGGACGCCTCGTCCGACTGGACCGGAGCCGCGGCCGCCGCGACGGAGTCACTGCGGCTGCCGATCACCGTGCACACAGTCGATCCGGAGACGACCGGCTGGCGCGGGGCCGCGCTGATCCGTCCCGACGGTGTGCTCGCGTGGAAGACCATGGACCCGGCCGCGGTTCGCGAGCTCGGCGGCGTCCTCCGCGGCCTGCTCTCGTTGGAGCCGACGGACGGCTGACGCCCTCGGTCGACGGCTGACCGCTCGGACGCGGCGCGGCCGGTAGCGTGCATTGGCGTGGACCTGCCGCAGCTCCTCGCCCAGTCGTCGCGGATCGTC
>JAICRS010000101.1 GCA_025966335.1 Nocardioidaceae bacterium | reverse complement strand
GCCCGTCACGAGACGCCGTATCCCCAGAAGCGCAAGCCGGAGTAACCCTGGACTGCACGATTCAGCCGCTCCGTGCTGAACCGCCCATTTGGGAATCGGGCCATTTTCCGACAGGGTTCTAGGGTGCAGCTGCTCAAACGTTTCGCGGTGACCATCCTCGGCGCCGGCCTGCTGGTGGTCGGCGTGGCGCTGATGGTGCTGCCCGGCCCCGGCATCCTGCTGATCGTCGCCGGCCTCGCGGTCCTGGCGACTGAGTACGTCTGGGCCCGCAAGCTCCTCGGCCGCGCCAAGGACCGCGCGGAGGAGGCGCAGCGGGCCGCTGTGGCCAGCCCACTGCGCACCGCCGGCAGCTTCGTGTTCGCCGCGGGCATGGTGATCGTCGGGGTGCTGATGCTGCTCATCGACGACCTCGCCTGGCCGGTACTGGACTCCACTCTCGACTCCTTCTGGAGCCCGATCACCGGGAGCATCATCATCGTCACCGGACTGATCCTGGTGACCACCACCGTGCTCACGCTCCGGATGGAGCGCGGCGAGCAGACCACCTACACCTCGTAGGGCCGGCTCAGTGACGTTCCTCGAGCGCCCGACGCTGCAACCGCAGGTCGTCGCGCAGCCGGTAGGGCACGGGTAGCTTCTGCGCCTGCAGCTCGGAGGTGTAGGCCTCCAGCGCCATCACCAGGTGACGCCGGGCGAGCTCGGTCATGTTCGACAGTCCCTGCGGGCCCTGCCGCGCCTCGGCGACCGCATCGCGTGCGGACACCAGCTCGGACCACAACAGGTCGAGCGGCCGGTGCGTCTCCGGACGTGACGTCACATCCGCCCTTTCCTACCCGGGCCAGCGCGACCGTCCTCGTGGTCGGTCGTCACGACCGGATGACCTCCCACCGTACCGGTACTAGCACCCTCGTACATCTGTTGCGGCGTCCATGATCGGCCGCACACTCGCAGCATCGCGCCGGAAGAGACGAGGCCACCGTGACAGCGGAACATCTCGGCGACGTCGGGTCGCTGCTCCGGGTCGACGTCGTGACCAACCGCCACGCCGTGTGCATCCAGCTCGTCGGCGAGCTGGACCTGTCCACGCTGGACCGGCTCGCGGCGGCCGCTGCCGGGACCCACGTGCGCGGCCGGCTTCCGGTGCTGATCGACGTGAGCGCGTTGACCTTCTGCGACGTGCGCGGGCTGAGCGAGCTGCTCTCCGTGGAGCAGCGGCTGGCAACCTCGGGCCGCACCGTGGCAGTCGTCGGCGCGTCCCGGGCGTTGCGCCGGCTGCTGCGGATGACCGGCGCCGACCTGAGGCTCACCCTGTGGTGAGCCTCACCACTCCAGACCACCCGGGCGATCTGGAACCGACAGGTTTCGCGACGGTGGCCCCGGGTAGGCAGAGTCCATGGTCACCCCAGTGTCGGCACGCGTGAGCGACGACGAACCCCAAGCGCTCGGTGCCACGGCCGGTCCGACCGCCCGTGACGACCGCAAGATCACCACGGCACGACTGCTCACGCAGGCGGCGCAGACCGCCGACAGGTGCGAGCGGCGCCGCCTCCAGGACGAGGTCGTGGTGCTCAACATGGGCATCGCCCGGGCGGTCGCCGCGCGGTACCGCGGCAAGGGCATCGCGGACGAGGACCTGACGCAGGCTGCCTACATCGCGCTGCTGAAGGCCGCGCGCGGCTTCGACCCGACGATCGGGCGCGACTTCCTGTCGTACGCCGTCCCGACGATCAGCGGTGAGGTGAAGCGCCAGTTCCGCGACTTCGGCTGGATGGTGCGCCCGCCCCGCCCGATCCAGAAGCTCCAGTCCGAGGTCTCCGCCGCGATGAGCGAGCTCACCCAGACGCTTGGCCACTCGCCGCGGGTCACCGATGTCGCCGCGTACCTCGAGGTGCCCCAGGAGGACGTCATCGAGGCACTCTCCGCGGACGGCTGCTTCACACCGACCTCGCTCGACTCCCCCATCGGCGACGACGGCACCGGCACGCTCGGTGAGCTGCTGGCCGACGACGACCGGGAGATGGACGCAGCGGAGGCCCGGGTGATGCTGGCCCCGGCGGTGCGGGAGCTGTGCGAGCGCGACCAGCGGGTGCTCTACCTGCGCTTCTTCAAGCAGCAGACCCAGGCGCAGATCGCCGACGACATCGGCGTCACCCAGATGCAGGTCTGCCGGATCCTGGCGCGGGTGCTCGCCCAGCTCCGCGGCCAGCTGGACTGAACCCGTTCAGCCGGCCAGACCGAACCGTTCCAGCGCCCACGCGTAGACCTCCGCCTCGTACCTCAGCTGGGCATACCGCCCCGACGGGCCGACGTGGGCGCCGGCACCCAGCTCGCAGCGGAACACGCACTGCGGCGACCAGTCCGGGTCGCTCTCCCGAAGCGCGGCCACCCACTTCGCCGGCTCCCACACCATCACGCGCGGGTCGTGCAGCGCACCGGTGACCAACAGCGGTGGCCGTTCCCCGGCGGGCGGCAGGTTGTCGTACGGCGAGTACGCGAGCATCCACGCAAACTCCTCGGCACGTCGCGGGTCACCCCACTCGTCCCACTCGTTGACCGTCAACGGGATCGACGCGTCGAGCATCGTCGTCACCACGTCGACGAACGGCACCTCGGCCACCACCCCAACCCACCGCTGCGGTGCCTGCGAGAGGACTGCGCCCTGCAGCAGGCCGCCGGCAGAGAGCCCGCGGGTCACGATCCGGGTACCGTCGACCACCGTCCCGGCGAGCCCGTCGGCCACCGCCACATGGTCGGAGAAGGTGCTCTGCTTGTGCTCCAGGCGACCCTCCAGCCACCACCGTCGACCGCCCTCCCCACCGCCGCGGACGTGGGCATGGGCGAACACCACGCCCCGGTCGAGCAGCACCGTGAGCGAGGAGTCGAACTCGGGCTCGTCGATCGCCTCGTAGGCGCCGTACCCGTAGAGCAGGCAGGGCGCGGTCCCGTCCAGCGGGACGTCGCGCCGGCGGACCAGGGTGACCGGCACCTCGACGCCGTCCTTGCCGGGACAGGCGCGTCGCTCGCTGACATAGCCGGCCGGGTCGTAGGAGGGCACCGTCCGGCGCAGGAGCAGCCGGCGTCGACCGGTGGCCAGGTCCACGGCACGCCAGCAGACCGGTTCGGTGTAGGACTCCTCCGCGACGGTGACCTCCGCGACGTCGTACCGCTCGTTGCGGTCCAGCCGGATCGTCCCCGCGACCGGCTCCGGCCTCAGCTCGTAGGAGGCCCCGCCGTCGAGCGGCAGCACCTCCAGGGACTGCGACTCGACGTCGCGGCGGGTGAGCACCAGGTGTCCGGCGAACGCGTCCACCCCGAGCAGCCTGAGGCCGGGCCGTTCGGGCAGCACCTCCTGCCACGAGTCCCGGCCGGGGTTCACCACCGGCGCGCGGACCAGCCGGAACTCGGTGGCGCCGTCATTGGTGAGGATGTAGAGGTGGCCGCCGTCGGGGCCGGGCACGTGCTCGCAGGAGTACTCCACCCCACGGCGACGCGGCTCGACCAGCCGGGCGGGCCCTTCGGGTGCATGCGGGTCGACGATCCACACCTCGGACGTGTCCCGGCTCTCGGACCAGATCACGACCAGGTCCCCGGAACGGCAGCGCCGTACCGACACCTCGAACCGCTCGTCGGGTTCCTCCCGGACCAGCACGTCGGACCCCGGCGCCGTGCCCAGCAGGTGCCGCCACACCTGGAACGGGCGGTACTTCTCGTCGTGGACGGTGTAGAAGAACGTCCGGGAGTCCGCGGCCCACGCCCCGCCGTAGTAGCTGCGCGGAAGCACGTCGGGCAGGTCGGCGCCGGTGGCCAGGTCGCGGAAGTGCAGCGCGTAGACCTCCTCCCCGGAACGGTCCACGGAGTAGGCCAGCAGCCGCTCGTCGGGGCTCACCTCGCACACGCCGAGCTCGACGTACGACGAACCCTCCGCAAGTGACCCGACGGAGAGCAACACCTGATCGGAAGGCAAGGAATCGTCGTGTCGCCGGGCGTTTCCTACGGATTTCGTCGCGGTGTCGGCGTCAGAGTTGTGAAAAGTACGACACAACTCGGTGTATTCGCTTCCGGACGGCGTCCGGGTGTAGTAGGAAAACGTATCGAGCCTCCAACTGACCGACGTGTCAGTGGGCGGCACCCGAGAAGACATCTCGTTCGCGAGAGTCGTGGTCAAGGGACGTAGATGCAAGGTACTCGCGTCGTAGAAGTCTCTCTCCGCCTGCAGGTGCGCCAGGACGGCCGGATCCTCGACCTCGCGCAGCCACGCGTAGTCGTCGGTCCGGCGCACCCCGTGCAGCTCGCGGACCTGCGGCTCCCGTCGTGCCACGGGCGGCATCTGCGTTCCCACCTCAGTCATGCGCGACAACCTACTCCCGGCGTCTGACCTCGCTGCCGATCTGGAGGAATCCATGAAACCGCTCATCCGCCGGCCCCACCGGTCCCGTCGCCCGTTCGCAGCGCTGACCGCGGCGGCCTTCTGCCTGGCGGCGGCGTGGCCGGCCGCGGTCGCCGTCGCAGCGGAGTCCCCGGCCGCCGACGAGCCGGTCGTGTTCACCGTCGGCCTGCTCAACGAGCCGGACTCCCTCAACCCGTTCCTCGGCATCGAGGCGGAGTCCTACGAGATGTGGGGACTCACCTACGACTACATGATCTCCTACAAGGCCGAGGACATGTCACCGCAGCCGGGGCTGGCGGAGTCGTGGGAGACCTCGGACGACGGTCTCACCTGGACCTTCCACATCCGCGAGGGCGTGGACTGGTCGGACGGTGAGCCGCTGACCGCCGAGGACATCGCGTTCACCTACAACCGGATACTCGACGGCGGCCCGGAGTCGGCGAGCTGGATCAGCTACCTGACCTCCGTGGACACGATCACGGCGCCGGACGAGCGCACTGTGGTGCTCGAGCTGTCCGAGCCGAACGCGGTCCTCCCGCTGCTGCCGATGCCGATCCTGCCGGAGCACGTGTGGTCGAAGCTGAGCGAGAAGGACGTGAAGAGCTACGCCAACGAGCCGCCGAACGTGGTCGGGTCCGGCCCGTTCCGGATGGTCGAGGGCGCGGCCGGCGGGTCGACCTTCCGCTTCGAGGCGAACCCCGACTACTGGAAGGGCGCGCCGCACGTGGACGAGGTCGTCTTCCGGGTGTTCCAGGCGGAGGACCCGGCGATCCAGGCGCTGAAGAAGGGCGAGATCGACTTCGTCGAGAACATCTCCGGCAACCAGGTGGACGCCCTCGAGAAGGAGGACGGGATCACCGCGATCATGGGTGACTCCCCCGGCTTCGACGAGATCGCGTTCAACACCGGCTCCGTCGACCTGGAGACCGAGCAGCCGATCGGCGACCCGAACCCGGCCGTGCTGGACCCGAAGTTCCGTTACGCCCTCGGCTTCGCCATCGACCGTGAGGCGATCCGGGACCGCGTCTACCAGGGGGCGGGTATCACCGGTTCGACGATCGTGCCGCCGGCCTACCCGACGTACCACTGGGAGCCGCCGGAGGACGTCGCGTTCAGCTTCGACCCGGACCGCGCGGGTCAGCTGCTCGACGAGGCCGGCTACGAGATGGGTCCGGACGGCACCCGGACGATGCCGGACGGTTCCCCGATCGGTGAGCTGCGGCTGCTCGCCCGCGCCGACTCCGAGACCTCGGTCGACGTGATCCAGTTCTTCTCCGAGTGGCTGGCCGACATCGGCATCGAGTCGAAGGTCCAGGCCGTCGAGAGCAGCAAGCTGACGAACCTGATCCTCGAGGGTGAGTTCGACGCCTTCGAGTGGGGTTGGTACGTCGAGCCGGACCCGGACTCGATGCTGAGCTACATGACCTGCGGCCAGCGCGGCAACTGGTCGGACTCGTGGTACTGCAACGAGGAGTACGACGCGCTCTACCTCGAGCAGCACTCGGCCACCGACCAGGCCGCTCGCTCCGAGGCGGTCAAGCGGATGCAGGAGATCCTCTACCTCGACGCGCCCTACCTGGTCACGATGTACAGCAGCATCGGTGAGGCCTGGCGCAGCGACCGGTTCGAGGGCTTCGTCCCGCAGCCGAACCCGGGCGGGATCATGCTCGTGCAGTACGGCGTCGACAACTACCTCAACGTCAAACCTGTCGCAGGGAAGGACACCAGCAGCTCCAACACCAACGGCGCGCTGATCGGCGGCGCGGTGGCGGGCGGGATCGCGCTCGCCGCGGTCGCCGGCGCTCTCCTGTTCCGCAAACGCGACCGAGCCACGGCGGACGACCGGGAGTGAACCAACTGGGCACCCGCTACGTGCTGGGCAAGGTTGCCGGATCACTCGGCAGCCTTGCCTTCATGTTGGTGGTGAACTTCTTCCTGTTCCGGGTGCTTCCGGGCGACCCGGTCCGCACCCTGGCCCGCAACCGCCTGGTCAGCCAGCAGCAGATCGACGAGCTCACCCGGACCCTCGGTCTCGACCAGTCGCTTCCGCAGCAGTTCCTGACCTACCTGCAGAACACGTTCACCGGCGAGCTCGGCCTGTCGTTCCGGTACCGCCAGCCGGTCGCCGACCTGATCCTGGACCGGCTGTGGCCGACGCTGGTCCTGGTCGGCACCGGCACGCTGCTGGCCACGATGATCGGGCTGTGGATCGGCGTCCGCTCCGCGTGGAACCGGGGCTCCCGCTTCGACAAGGTGTCGACCGGGTCCTCGCTGACCGTCTACGCGATGCCGGAGTGGTGGCTCGGGCTGATGCTCCTGGCCGTGTTCTCCGTGGGCGTCGGACCGCTGCCCGGGATCTTCCCGACCGGCGGCCTGATCTCACCGGGGGTCGACCCCACGTCGCTGGAGGGGGTGCTCGACCAGGCCTGGCACCTTGCGCTGCCGGTCCTGACCGTGACTCTTGCCTATCTGGCCGACTTCTCGCTGATCATGCGGTCCTCGCTGCTCGACGAGATGGGTGCCGACTACCTGATGACCGCGCGGGCCAAGGGACTGCGCGACACCCGGGTCCGTCGCGAGCACGCCGTACCCAACGCTCTGCTGCCGTCGGTGACCCTGGTCGCCCTCAACCTCGGCTTCGTGGTCGCCGGCGCGATCACCATCGAGACCGTGTTCTCGATTCCCGGGCTGGGACTGCTCACCACCGAGGCGCTCGAGGTGCCCGACTTCCCGCTCCTGCAGGGCACGTTCCTGGTGTTCTCGGCAGCGGTGATCGCCGCGAACCTGGTGGCCAACCTGCTCTACGCCGTCATCGACCCGCGGGTGCGCTCGTGAGCGCCGGCGAGGCCGTCCCCCGGCTGACCGCCCGGCAGGTCACCCGGCGGCGGCGTCGCGAGTCCGCCCGCCGGACCTGGAACGAGTTCCGCAGCCACCGGTCCGGAGTGGTCGGCCTGGGCATCCTGGTCGTGTTCGTGCTGGTGGCACTGGGCGCACCGCTGCTCGCCGACGCGACCGGGCTGAAGGTCACCGCGGCCACCGGCGGGGTGCTGGAGGCACCCTCCGCCGAGTACTGGCTGGGCACCGACGACAACGGGCGGTCGGTGCTGACCCTGCTGATCTGGGGCGCCCGGGTGTCGCTGTTCGTCGGGCTGCTGGCGACCGCGATCTCGATGGTGATCGGCACGCTGGTGGGCGTGGCCTCCGGCCACTTCCGCGGCTGGCCGAGCAGCGTGCTGTTCCGGTTGACCGAGTGGTTCCTGGTGATCCCCTTCCTGCCACTGGCGATCGTGATGGCGAGTGTCCTCGGAGCCTCGCTGATCAACATCGTGCTGGTCATCGGGGTCACCTCGTGGCCGGGCACCGCGCTGCTCATCCGGGCACAGACGCTGTCGATCGAGGAGCGCCCGTTCCTGGAGCGGGCGCGGGCCCTCGGCGCGGGTCACTGGCACCAGATGAGCCGGCACGTGCTGCCCAACGTGATGCCGATGGTGTTCGCCAACACCACGCTGACGGTCGCGATCGCGATCCTCACCGAGACGACGCTGTCGTTCCTCGGTCTCGGCGACCCGCTTCGCGTCTCGTGGGGGTCGATGCTCGACGACGCGTTCGGCGCCGGAGCGATCACCACCGGTGCCTGGTGGTTCATCATCCCGCCCGGTATCTGCGTGATCCTCGTCGTGCTCTCCTTCACCCTGATCGGACGCGCGCTGGAGGAGATCTTCAACCCACGGCTGCGGCGGGGCATACTCGACGAGACCTCCAAACCTCGCCGGCGGGAGCGGTCCTGATGTTGCTCCGGATTCGCGACCTCGACGTCACGTACCGCACCGCGGCCGGGCCGCTTCCCGCCGTACGCGGCGTGAACCTCGACGTGAACGCCGGCCAGAGCGTCGGGCTGGCCGGGGAGTCCGGCTGCGGCAAGTCGACGCTGGCCGCCACCATCCTCCGCCTCCAGCCGCCGAGCGCCCGGCTGAGCGGGTCGGTGCTCGTCGACGGCGAGGACGTGCTCACCATGCGCTGGGGACCGCTGCGCGCCCTGCGCTGGGCCGGAGCGTCGATGGTGTTCCAGGGGGCCCTGCACTCGCTCAACCCGGTGCGCCGCATCGGGCAGCAGATCGCCGAGCCGATCCGGCTGCACGAGCCGTCGGTGAGCGGCGCCGAGGCAGCCCGCCGGGTCGGTGAGCTCCTCGAGCAGGTCGGGCTGCCCGCCTCCCGGGCCGCGACGTACCCGCACCAGCTCTCCGGCGGGCAACGGCAGCGGGTGATGATCGCGATGGCGCTCGCCTGCCGGCCCCGGCTGGTGATCGCCGACGAGCCGACCACCGCGCTGGACGTGATGGTGCAGGCACAGGTGCTCACGCTGCTGCGGGACCTGGTCCGGGACCTCGACATCGGCCTGCTGCTGATCAGCCACGACCTGTCGGTGCTGAGCTCCACCTGCGACCGGGTCGCGGTGATGTACGCCGGGCGGATCGTCGAGGAGGGCGCTGCGTCGCAGGTGTTCAAGGATCCTCGCCACCCCTACGCGGCGGCACTGGCCGGCGCCTTCCCCCTCATCGGCGACCTGGCGGCACGGTTCGGTCCGGCCGGTCTGCCCGGGGACCCGCCGGACCCACGACACCTGCCGACCGGCTGCTCGTTCCATCCCCGGTGCCCGGTGGCGATGCCGAGCTGCGCGGAGACCGACCCGCCTGCCGTCCCCGCCGGGCCGGGTCGCACCGCCGCCTGCCTGCTGGTCGGCGACCCGGAGCGGGAGCCCGCATGAACGGGCCGCTGCTGGAGGCCCGGGAGCTGCAGGTCCGCTTCCACGCCGGCCGCGGCAAGCGGCCGGTCCGCGCCGTGGACGGGGTCGACCTCGCGGTCGGCCGCGGCGAGATCGTCGCGCTGGTCGGCGAGTCGGGCTGCGGGAAGACCACGCTGGCCCGGACCCTGCTCGGCCTCGAGCGACCCCAGGACGGCACGGTGCTGTTCGACGGCGCACCGCTCGGCTACGGCTCGGGGGACCTCAAGCGCTACCGGCGTCGGGCCCAGCTGATCCTGCAGGACCCCACCGGGGCACTCAACCCCCGGCAGACGGTTTATGAGTCGGTCGCCGAGGGACTCCGGATCCACCGCGCGGTCGCCCGCAAGCAGCGGGAGGGCATCGAGACCTCCGAGGTCGACCTGGTCTCCGCTGCACTGGCGAAGGCGGGCCTGCGACCGCCCGAGGGCTTCTTCATGACCTACCCGCACGAGCTGTCGGGCGGCCAGCGCCAGCGCGTGGTGATCGCCGGCGCGCTGGCCCTGGAGCCAGAGCTGCTGGTCGCCGACGAGCCGGTGTCCAGCCTGGACGCCTCGATCCGAGGCGAGATCCTGGCCCTGCTGCTGCGGCTGCGCGACGAGCTGGGGCTGACCGTCCTGGTGGTGACCCACGACCTCGGTCTGGCGTGGAACATCGCGGACCGGATCGCGGTGATGTACCTCGGCCGGATCGTCGAGGTCGGCAGCACCGAGCAGGTCCTGCAGGCGCCCGAGCATCCCTACACCCAGGCCCTGCTCTCGGTGGTTCCGGAGGTGGAGGAGATCGAGCCGGTCGTGCTGGCCGGTGAGCCGCCCGACCCGAGCCGGATCCCCGACGGGTGCCGGTTCCACCCGCGCTGCCAGGCCCTGGCCGGTGGAGCGGCGGAGGCAGCCGGCGTCGCCGACCGGTGCATCAGCGACCCGCTTCCGGTGATCGCCGCGCACGGCGGGCACCGGGCCGCGTGCTGGCTCGCGGAGGCACGCTCACCGTCGTCGCCCTGACTGGTCGCGCGAACGACCGGACCAGCACTGGCGCAAGCCGCCGGGCGGTGGCAGGCTGCTTACTGACCCACGAGTCAGTAGCCAAGGAGGCGCCATGGCGCCGGAGACGGTCGCAGCCGGCCCGCGCACGCTCGAGCCCGCGCTTCCCGCGTCCATGTACGTCGACCACCACATGTGGTTGCGGGAGAGGGAGAACGTCCTGTTCCGGTCCTGGTTCTGCGTGGGCCGGATCGCCGACCTGCTGCTCGACCGACCGGGCCGCCTCGCGGTCGTC
>JAICRS010000290.1 GCA_025966335.1 Nocardioidaceae bacterium | reverse complement strand
TAGCTCCGTTCGGCCGCCG
Organism: Nocardioidaceae bacterium; assembly: GCA_025966335.1. GTDB lineage: Bacteria > Actinomycetota > Actinomycetes > Propionibacteriales > Nocardioidaceae > Nocardioides_C. The sequence goes on along the minus strand of JAICRS010000290.1, from coordinate 3,303 downwards.
CGACGTCGGGATTCTCGTTGTTCCACCAGCGCGCTACATGCGGCTCCTGCTGCCAGCGCACGAGGTCCGGGAAGTCGGCGCGGGTCATCGGGCGGAACGACAACAGCACCGACGCCGCCGTTTCACACGCGAACAGTGGCGGCTCATGCTCCAGGTCGAGCGGCCACAGCTCGGCGCAGGTAACACCGACTTCGGCCAGCTGCCGCTCCACCGCATGGTAGATCGACTCCCCCGCGCCGGGATCGGACAGCTCCAGATCTTCCGTGGTCCCCGATCGCCCGGTCCGACGTACGACGATCACACCGGTGGCGACTGGGTCAACGAGCGACCTCGGTGGCCCGGGACTCGCGGACGACGGTCACCTTGATCTGTCCGGGATAGGTCAGCTCCTCCTCGAACTGCTTGGCGATGTCGCGGGCGAGCACCTGGGCCGCGATGTCGTCGACCACGTCGGGTAGCACCATCACCCGTACGTCGCGGCCGGCCTGCATCGCGAACACCTTCTCCACGCCGTTCTTGCTCTTCGCGATCTCCTCGAGCCGGTGCAGCCGCTCGACGTACGCCTCCAGCGACTCGCGGCGGGCGCCGGGACGGCCCCCGCTGATCGCATCCGCGGCCTGGGTGAGGATCGCCTCGACCGTGCGCGGCTCGACCTCGTTGTGGTGGGCCTCGATGGCGTGCACGACGTCCTCGGACTCGCCGTACTTGCGGGCCAGCTCCGCACCGACGATCGCGTGTGAGCCCTCCGCCTCATGGGTCAGCGCCTTGCCGATGTCATGCAGGAACGCGCCGCGCACGCAGGCGGCCCGGTCGAGGCCGAGCTCGTCGGCGAGCAGGCCGGCCGCATGGCCGGACTCGACGAGGTGCTTGAGGACGTTCTGCCCGTACGACGTCCGGTAGCGCAGCTTGCCCAGCGTCGCGACAAGCTCGGGATGCAGGTCGGTGATGCCCATCTCGAAGGCCGCGTCCTCACCGGCGCGGACACAGAGCCGGTCGACCTCGAGGCAGGAGCGTTCGTGCACCTCCTCGATCCGGCTCGGGTGGATCCGGCCGTCGGCGACCAGCTCCTCGAGGCTGAGCCGGCCCATCTCGCGGCGGACCGGGTCGAAGCAGCTGAGCAGGACCGCCTCGGGGGTGTCGTCGATGATCAGGTTGACGCCGGTGATCTGCTCGAACGCCCGGATGTTGCGTCCCTCGCGGCCGATGATCCGGCCCTTCATGTCGTCGCTCGGCAGGTGCACGATCGAGACCACCGACTCGGTGGTCTGCTCCGCGGCCAGCCGCTGGATCACCGTGCTCAGGATCCGCTTCGCGCGGACGTCGGCCTCCTCCTGCGCGGTGCGCTCAATCTCCCGGGCGGTGATCGCCGCGGAGCGTTTCGCGTCGTTCTCGATGCTCTCGACGAGCTGTCGGCGGGCGTCCTCGGCGGTGAGGCCGGCGACCCGTTCCAGGGTGAGTCGACGGTCCGCCTCGATGTCGAGCAGCTCGGCGCGGCGGGTCTCGACGGCGGCCTCGGCCTCGGCCAGCTCATGCGCACGTGTCTCGAGGTGGCGGTGCTCCGCGTCGAGCCGCTCCTCGCGCTCGGAGAGGCGGTGCTCGCGCCGCTCGATGTCAGCGCGCTGGTCCTGCAGGTCCTGGTGCAGGTCGTCCTCGCGCTTGTTCGCACGGTGTCGACCGAGCAGGACCACGCCGAGCGTCACCACGGCAAGAGCCACGACGATCCCGAAGATGACAAGCAGGAGCTCCACGATGCCGCCACCGGCGATCATCGGGTTCGCATCAACTGCCTGGCTCACCGGGAATCCCATTCGGTCCATACCAGGCTCCTGTCACTATGAGCGCGGGACGGATCGATGCCGGGCTCGAGGCGGAAGCAGGTACGCCGAACCAGGCGACGCTCCGCCGCTCCTCAACATCTAGCCGTGTACGCGCAATCCCGGCTTGCGCCGGGTTCAAATGTCTTCATCAAGTCCGGTCGCCCGGACGGTCTCTTCTTTTGAGGCTAGGTCGCGGAGTGCGGGCGGTCAAGGAACCGGTGCTCTCCCTAGTCGAAGTGCTCCACCACGTCGTCGGCGTCGTGTCCGGCTGCCTCGAGCTCTTCTCGCACGACCCGGATCGCCACGCCGGGCGGATAACCCTTGCGGGCCAGCATGCCGGTCAACCGCCGGATCGCGGTGTTCCGGTCCACCCGCTGCACCGAACGCAGCTTGCGGCGCACCAGGATGCGCGCCGATTCCACCTCGTCGTCCGGGTCGACCTCCTCGAGCGCGTCCCGGGCGACCTGGTCGTCGATGCCTTTCCGACGGAGCTCCTGGGCGAGCGCGCGGCGGGCCAGTCCCTTGCCGGACTGTCGGGACTGGACCCAGGACCGGGCGAACTCCTGGTCGTCGATCAGGCCGACCTCTTCGAACCGGGTCAGCAGCCGCTCGGCAACATCTTCGGGGACCGCCTTCTTCGCCAGCTTGGCGGCCAGCTCCGACCGACTGCGGGCCCGACCGGTCAGCTGGTCGAGCAGGATCTTCCGGGCGACCGCCTCGGCGTCGGCGTCAGGGCCGAGCGCCTCCGGGTCCTCGGGCGGTGGAGGAGACGCCGGACCGTGCGCCCCGAGCCAGGCCGCGACGCCCTCGTGCACGTCACCCGAATGCGGATCGCTGGAATGCACAGCACCGCCCGCCTGGTCCCCTGGGAGGGAAGGACCAGACGGACGGTTGCCTGGGCGATCGGCCATGCGGCCGGTCAGAAGTCGATGTTGGTCGGCTCGGCCGGCGCCGGCTCCTCGGCGTCGACCTGCGGGCCCACGCCCAGCTTCTCGAGGATCCGCTTCTCCAGCTCGTTGGCGAGGTCGGGGTTGTCGCGCAGGAAGTTGCGCGAGTTCTCCTTGCCCTGACCGAGCTGGTCGCCCTCGTAGGTGTACCAAGCACCGGCCTTGCGGACCAGGCCCGCCTCGACACCGACGTCGATCAGTCCGCCCTCGCGGCTGATTCCCTGTCCGTACATGATGTCGAACTCGGCCTGCTTGAACGGCGGGGCGACCTTGTTCTTGACCACCTTGATCCGCGTCCGGTTGCCGACCATCTCCTGGCCGTCCTTCAGCGTCTCGATCCGGCGGACGTCCAGCCGGACCGAGGAGTAGAACTTCAGCGCCCGGCCACCGGTCGTTGTCTCCGGCGAGCCGAACATTACTCCGATCTTTTCGCGAAGCTGGTTGATGAAGATCATGGTCGTCCCGGCACCGTTGAGGGCACCGGTCATCTTCCGCAGCGCCTGGCTCATCAGCCGCGCCTGCAGACCGACGTGACTGTC
>JAICRS010000125.1 GCA_025966335.1 Nocardioidaceae bacterium | reverse complement strand
GCCCAGTCGTTGCACGCGGAGGCGAACCGGTTGTGCTTCATCGCGCGTTCGGTCCGTTGCCCGGTCCGGCACGAGCCGACCGCCACCGCGCACTGAGCTCACGGCACGGCCGGGTTGTTGCCGCCGCTGACGACGACCACCCCAGTGGATCCACGTCGCGGCGTCACCGCACCACTGAGCAGGCTCGCCAGCGCCGCACACGCCGCCGGTTCCGCGAGCACCCGGAGCCGCTGCCAGAGGAACCGGCGCGCCTCCACCACGGCCTCGTCGGTTACCAGCACGGAACTCGTGCCTCGCGACACCGCCGTGTCGAAGCCGAGCCGTCCGACCTGCGGCGGGCCGAGGGCGTCGGCGGCGACTCCCTTCGACGGGTGCCACACGGGTTCACCGGCCGCGACCGCAGCATGCAGGTGCGGGCACAGCTCGGTCTCCACGGGTTGCACCACCGCCGTGTCGGCGAGCGCAGCCGCCACCCCGGCGTACAACCCTCCCCCGCCGCAGCCGAGCAGCACCAGCTCAGCGTCCGGGACCTGCGCACCGATCTCGAGGCCGAGTGTCCCCGCGCCGCACACGGTCTCCCACGTGTCGTAGGGGTGGATCACCGGGAGGCCTCGCGAGTCGGCGAACGCGCGGCACGCCTCGAGCGCGTCACCCACGTCTCCCCCGACGAGGTGCAGGTTCGCGCCGTACTCGCGGATCCGGTCCAGCTTCGCGGGGGTCGACGTACCGGGCACGAACACATCGGCCCGCATCCCCGCGCGTCGCGCCGCCCAGGCGGCGGCCGCGCCGTGGTTGCCGCCAGAGGCAGCGGTCACGTCGGGCGTCCGCGGGTCGAGCGACAGCACGGAGTTGAGCGCGCCGCGAGCCTTGAAGGACCCAGTGTGCTGCAGCAGCTCGAGCTTGAGTACGACGCGCGCGGGCAACCCGGTCTCGTCCGCGTGCAGCACCATCGTCGGGGTGTGCCGCACCTTCTCGCCCAGGCGCGCGGCGGCGCTCTCCACGTCCGTCACGGACGGAAGGGCGACGGTCACGAGGGCAGGCGCTCCGCGGTCCGGTCGTCCGACGCGGCGTGCCAGGCCTTCCAGCCGAGCCTGGCCAGCACGACGGCGATCAACACGTTGACCACGATCAGGACGATGTGGGCGACGTAGTAACCGGTGGAGCGATCCTCACTGCCCGAGGCGGCCTCCCACAGGTTCCTCGCGAAGTTGGCGTAGCTCAGGACGTTCCAGGCAGCGATCGCGAAGAACAGGACGGCGTGCTTGCGTTCCAGCTTCACGAGACCATCCTGCCCGACCGGCGGCGCGCGATCACGCCCCCCACCACCAGAGCGGCCGCGGCACCGGCGGCCACCAATCTCTTGCGTGCACCGCCGTCGTCGGCTGCAGCGGGCACGCCGACCGGCCTGGGTATGCCCCCGGTCGCCGCGACTGCCGCCTCCCGGTCGTTGAGCGGCGAGGTGTACGCCCAGGCGGCGCCGTACATCACCAGCCGGGAGAAGTAGTTGATCCAGACCACCAGGATCAGCGCGACCCCGAACGCCTGGAACGCCGGCTGGTCCTTCGTGCTCGCGATCAGGTAGGCCGCCAACGACTTCAGCACCTCGAAGCCCACGGCGCCGAGCACCGCTCCGTGCACCAGCGCCTTGCGCGGCACGTGTGGCTTGGCGAGCAGCTTGAACATCGCGACGAGCAGCAGTGTGGTCGCGGCGATGGCGAGAGCGTGGCCGAGCAGCCACAGCAGCGCGGCCGCGAGGAAGCTGTCCTCGAGCTCTACCAGCGCAAGGATCTGCTCGGAGAACCCGGAGATCGCACCGGACAGCGCGACAGAGACGATCAGCACGAAGCCGATCACGGCGAGCACCATCAGGTCACGGGCCTTGCCCAGGAAGAAGTTCGGCTGCTCCTTCTTCGGGAGCAGGAACATCACTTCGAGCGCGTCCCGCATGCCCGACAGCCAGCCGAGCCCGGAGTACAGCACACCGACCAGACCGATGATCCCGATCGCGCTCGCGTTCTCCTCGAACGTCGCCAGACTGATCTCGCCCGGCCCCTCCCCGACCACCCCGGGGAGCACCTCGCCGAGCGCCGTCACGAGCTGGTCCTGGGCGTCCGGGTAGACCCTGCTGATGTAGCCGATGACGAAGAAGGCCAGCGCGAGGATCGGGAAGAAGGACAGGAAACCGAAGAACGTGACCGCGCCGGCCTGGGCGTTGCCGTTCACGGTGCCGTAATGGGTTACCGTCGCGAACAGGTGGTCGACGAACCGATGCCGCGCGCGGATCCGGTCGATCCTCGCCTTTGCGCGATCCTTGAACGACGCCATCTGCCGGCTACCCGTCGCAGCGAGCGTTGAGGGGGAAGTCGCGGGTGGGCTGCCAACCCGCATCGGCATCGTGCACGTAGAGCGAGAAGTGGTCGGCCTCGAACTCGCACTCGAAGGACGCGAGCTCGGCGAACGCCTTGTCGAGCCGGTCGTCGTCGAGGTGGTGGGCGATCGTCACGTGCGGGTGGTAGGGGAACTGCAGGTCTGCGGCCAGCGGCCCGCGGCGCACCGAGAAGGCGAGCTGCTCGCACTGGGAGATGCCCTGGACGACGACCACGAAGACGACCGGTGAGATCGGGCGAAAGGTGCCGGTCCCGCGGAGGTGGATCTTGAACGCGCTGTTGTGGGCCGACGCCTCGGCCAGGTGCTGCTCGACGACGGGTGTCTGGTCGGCGGAGATCTCGATCGGCGGCATCAGCGTGATGTGCGTCGGGATGCCCTCGGCCGTGGCGTCACCCAGCGCCTTGCGGTAGTCCTGCAGCTGCGCGCCCCATGGATCCGGGACGGCGATGGCCACTCCGATCGTCGTCACCCTGGCACCCTACCGACCGGCAGGCACGAAGCCGATCCGGTCGTAGACCTCCGACAGCGTCCGTTCGGCGACGGCGTTGGCCTTCGCCGCACCGTCGCGCAGGATCCCGTCGAGCTGCGCCTTGTCCTCGAGCAGCTCCAGGGTCCGGTCCCGGAACGGTGTCACGAACTCCACCACGACGTCGGCGAGCTCCTTCTTGAAGTCGCCGTAGCCGCGCCCGTCGTACTCCTTCTCCAGGGCAGCGATGGAGCGTCCGGTCAGCGCCGAGTAGATCGTGAGCAGGTTGGAGATCCCAGGTTTCTGCTCCTCGTCGAAGCGCACCTCGCTGCCGGAGTCGGTGACCGCCGAACGAATCTTCTTCGCCGACACCTTCGGGTCGTCGAGCATGTCGATGATGCCCGCAGGCGAGGAGGCCGACTTCGACATCTTGGCGTTCGGCTCCTGCAGGTCGGTGATCTTCGCGGTCTCCTTGAGGATGTACGGCTCCGGGAGGCGGAAGGTCTTCTTGTAGCGGTGGTTGAACCGGCCGGCCAGGTCCCGGGTCAGCTCGAGGTGCTGGCGCTGGTCCTCCCCCACCGGGACGTACTGCGGGCGGTAGAGCAGGATGTCGGCGGCCTGGAGCACCGGGTAGGTGAACAGGCCGACCGTCGCGCGCTCGGTGCCGCCCTTGGCCGACTTGTCCTTGAACTGGGTCATCCGGCTGGCCTCGCCGAAGCCGGTCAGCCCGCCGAGGACCCACTGCAGCTGCGCGTGGGCGGGCACGTGCGACTGGATGAACACCGCCGACCGCGCCGGGTCGATGCCCATCGCCAACAGCTGCGCCGCCGCCCGCAGGCACCGGTCGCGCAGCACCTTCGGCTCCTGCTCGACGGTGATCGCGTGCAGGTCCGCGATGAAGAAGAACGGTTCGTGCTCCTCCTGCAGCGCCACCCACTGCCTCAGCGCACCGAGGTAGTTGCCGAAGTGGAACGAGTCGGCGGTCGGCTGGATGCCTGACAGGACGCGGGGTCTGGACATGCCAGGCATTCTGTCAGGCAGCGGTGCGGCGCCCGCAACCGCTACTCCTGTTGCTGCGCCTCGGCGTCGGCGGCCAGCTGCGAGGGGGTCTGACCGACGCGGAGCTCCTCCGGATGGGTCACCACGGTCGGCGGTACGACGGACACCAGCACGCGCGAGACCCGGCGCCCCTCGACCTCGCGCACCTCGATCCGGTGCTCGTTGAAGTCGGTGGAGTCACCGACCTCCGGGACCCGGCCGAGCTGCGCCATGATGTAGCCGGCCACCGTCTCGTAGGGGCCCTCCGGCAGCTCCACCCCGGTCTCGTCCTCGAAGTCGTCGAGGTTCAGCAGGCCGTCGACCTCCACGTCGCCGCCACGGTGGTGCGTGGTCTCCGCCTCGTCGACGTCGTACTCGTCCTTGATGTCACCGATCAGCTCCTCGACGAGGTCCTCCATGGTGACGATGCCCGCGGTGCCGCCGTACTCGTCGGCCACGATCGCGAGGTGGGTGCCTTCGCGGCGCATGTCCGCGAGTGCCGCGAGGATCGGTCGGGTCCAGGGCAGGGTCAGCGTCGACCGGGTCAGCTCCCCCACCCGCACCGACCGGCCCGCCATCTCCGGGGCGAACAGGTCGCGCACGTGCACGAAGCCGATCACGTCGTCGGCGGACCCGCGGATCACCGGGTAGCGGGAGTGCGGTTGCGCCACTGCGTCCTTGGCCGCCTTGTAGACCGGCGTGCCGGCGTCGAGGAAGTCGACCTCGGTGCGCGGGATCATCACCTCGCGGATCTGCCGGTCACCGGCCTCGAACACGTCCTCGACGATGCGTCGCTCCTCCTCACCCAGCGTCTCGTGCTGGTTCACCAGCTCGCGGAGCTCCTCGTCGCTCATCTGCTCGCGCTGCGCCGAGGGGTCGCCGCCGGCGAGCCGCACCACGGCGTTGGTCGACACCGACAGCAGCCAGATCACCGGCCGGGAGATCTTCGAGACCTTGTCGATGAACGGCCCGAGCGCCAGCGCGAACCCCTCGGCGCGCTGCAGCGCCAGCCGCTTCGGTGCCAGCTCGCCGAGCACCAGGGACAGGTAGGAGATCCCGATCGTGACCAGGACCAGCGCCAGCGGCTCGGCGACGGCAGGCGGGATCCCCCAACCCTCGAGCACCGGCGCCAGGTCGCCGGACAACGTGGCACCACCGAAGGCGGCGGAGAGGAAGCCGGCCAGGGTGACCCCGACCTGCACCGCGGCGAGGAACCGGTTCGGGTCGCTGTTCAGCTCCGCCACCGTGCGACCGCGCTTGCCGCGAGCAGCCAGCGAACGGGCTTGGCTGTCGCGGAGGGAGACCAGGGACATCTCGGCCGCGGCGAAGACGCCGCCGGCGAGGACGAAGACAACGACAAGCCCGATGTTCGCGAGCGTGCCGCTCATGGTCTATGCCCTTCATCCATGCCCACAGGATAGGGCTGCGATTTCGGTTTGCCGAACCCCCGGTTCCGGGCGAGGATGCGCGGGTGAACTTCCCGGACGACGTACCCGTGCTCACCGACGGAACGGTGACCCTGCGCGCGCATCGCGCGGACGACGTGCCGGCACTGCTCGAGCAGGCGACCGACCCGTTGATGGTCGCCTGGACCACGGTGCCGGTCCCCTCGACCGAGGAGACGTCCCGTCAGTTCGCCACGGAGGTGATTCCCGCCGGCTGGCGCGCGGACGAAGCGTGGGCGTTCGCTGTCGAGGCCGTCGACGGCGCCGGTGTGCCGCGCTTCTGCGGGACCGTGGAGCTGCGCAACGAGGGTGACCGGCGCGCAGAGATCGCCTATGCGGCACACCCCTGGGCGCGCGGTCGGGGGAGCATCCTGCGGGCGCTGAACCTGTTGCTGGACTGGGGGTTCGAGCACAAGCAGCTGGAGACCGTGATCTGGTGGGCCAACGACGGCAACTGGGCCTCGCGCAAGGTGGCCTGGCGGCTCGGCTTCTCCTTCGACGGCACGCTCCGCAGCTGGCTGCCGCAACGCGGTGAGCTGCTCGACGCCTGGGTAGGGGTGCTGCTGTCCACCGACGAACGGGCTCCCCGACACCCCTGGCTCGAGGTCCCGCGGATCGCCGGCCAGAACGTGGTGCTGCGAGCCCACGAGTCCCGTGACGCCGCGCGGATCCGGGAAGCCGGCGTCGACCCGCGGGCGCGACACTGGCTGGCCCTGCCGGATCCCTACACGCTCGAGGTCGCCGAGGCCTACATCGCGAGCCGCCACGAGGGCCATGCCCGGGGCACCGCACTCAGCTGGGTCGCGGCCGACCCGGTGACCGACGCCCTGCTCGCGAACATCGCCCTGATGGACATCAAGGCCGGGGACGACGCCGAGATCGGCTACTGGACCCATCCGGAGGCACGAGGCCGCGGTGTGATGACCGAGACGTGCCGGCTGGTGGTCCGGCATGCGTTCATCCCGGAGGAGGACGGGGGTCTCGGGCTCCAGCGGCTGCGGATCGAGGCGTCCGAGGGCAACGCCGCGTCCCGGCACGTGATCGAGGCCAACGGTTTCGTCGAGACCGGCCGGCACCGGCAGAGCAGCCGGCTCGGCGACGGCACCTGGGTCGACTCCATCACCTACGACCTGCTCGCGTCGGAGTACTCGGCCCCCGACGGTCAGCCGGCTCGCTGAGCCAGGCCCCGGCGGTGCAGCACCGCGGAGACCGCGAGCACCAGCAGGCCGGCCGCGGAGAGACCGGCGCCGACCCAGCTCGTCGCGGTGTACCCGTAGCCGGCCGCGATCACGAGACCGCCGAGCCAGGCGCCGAGCGCGTTCGCCGCGTTGAGCGACGCATGGTTCATCGCGGCGCCGAGCGTCTGCGCGTCGCCTGCCACGTGCATCAGCCGCATCTGCAGGGTCACCACCAGCACCGAGCCGACCGCGGCAACAGTGAACACGGTGACGACGGCGGCGACCGGCTCGTGGGCGGTCACCGTGAACAGCGCCAGCGCCAGACCCATCGCGACCGAGCTGGCGATCAGCGACCGGAAGATCGACCAGTCCGCCAGGTGCCCGCCGAGCACGGTCCCGACGATGCCACCGACCCCGAACGCGAGCAGGAACAGCGGGATCGCCGATGCGGACAGGCCGGTGACGTCGGTGACCGTGGGTGCGATGTAGCTGTACATCGCGAACATGCCGCCGAACCCCACCGCGCCGACCATCAGGGTCAGCCAGACCTGCGGACGGCGAAAGGCCTGCAGCTCCTGGCGGCCGGTGGCACTCGGGTTCGCGGGAGTCGAAGGCAGGAAGGCGACCACGGACAGCACGGTGACCAGACCGAGGACGGCGACGGCCAGGTACGCCGAACGCCACCCCAGCTGCTGACCCATCCACGTCGCGGCCGGCACCCCGACCACGTTGGCGACCGGAAGTCCGAGCATCACCAGCGAGACCGCGCGTCCCTTGCGGTGCGGCGCGACCATGGCCGCCGCGACCAGCGAGGCGACCCCGAAGAAGGCGCCGTGCGGCAGACCGGAGAAGAACCGGGCGACGACCAACGACTCGTAGCTCACCGCAAGCGCACTGGCGCCGTTGCCGAGGGCGAAGGCGGCCATCAACGCGATGAGCAGTCCCCGGCGTGGCAGCCGGGCGCCGAGGACCGCGATCAGCGGCGCGCCGACGACGACGCCGAGCGCGTAGGCCGAGATGACGTGCCCGGCAGCGGGGATCGACACGTCCACGCCACGTGCCAGCTCCGGGAGCAGGCCCATGGTCACGAACTCGGTGGTGCCGATGGCGAACCCGCCCATGGCCAGCGCGATGATCGCCAGCGTCGTGTGGCGGCCGGTTCGCGGAGGAGGGGCGGTACGCCGGTTGAGGGTCGGCGTGATCGTCACAACGAGGTCCTTGTCGCGGTGAAGGCAGGGAAGTCCGCTGACGGCGTACGCAGCGCTGACTGACTACAAGAGCAGAACAGGCAGCGTTATTCCGGCGACGGCCCTACGATCGGGTCATGAGCGCGATTCCCAAGCCGGTCCTGTTCGGCATCATCGGTGGCCTGGCGTGGTTCGTCGTCGGCATCCTCGTCGGGCACTACGTCTGGACCTGACCGGTCAGCGTGCGGCGCCCAGCTGGGAGACCAGCTCGTTGAACGTCTTCGAGGGACGCATCACCGCGGTCGCCCGCTCCGGGTCCGGCCGGTAGTAGCCGCCCAGGTCCACCGGGCTGCCCTGGACCGACAGCAGCTCCTCGGCGATCTGCGCCTCGTGGTCGGCCAGCGAGTCCGCCAGGTCGCTGAACGCGGCCGCCAGCTTCTCGTCGTCACGCTGCGCGGCCAGCTCCTGAGCCCAGTACATCGCCAGGTAGAAGTGGCTGCCTCGGTTGTCGATCTCACCGACCTTCCGGCTCGGCGACCTGTTCTCGTTGAGGAGCCGGCCGGTCGCCCGGTCCAGCGCGTCGGCCAGCACCTGCGCCTGCGGGTTGTCGTTGGTGCCGGCCAGGTGCTCGAAGCTCACCGCCAGCGCCAGGAACTCACCCAGGCTGTCCCAGCGCAGGTGGTTCTCCTTCACCAGCTGCTGCACGTGCTTGGGTGCCGACCCGCCGGCACCGGTCTCGAACAGCCCACCACCGTTGATCAGCGGGACCACCGAGAGCATCTTGGCGCTGGTGCCGAGCTC
>JAICRS010000257.1 GCA_025966335.1 Nocardioidaceae bacterium | reverse complement strand
TGGGCAGGCTGCTCGGGTACGTCGAACGCGCGCACACGACCGTGACCTCGGGTCCACCGCATCCGGCCCTGGGCCACGGTTCCTGGACGGCCACCGTCGCGCACGCCGGCGAGGCACCGTTCACCGTGCCGGACCGAGCCACGACCGTGCTCGAACGGCGAACCGTTCCGGGGGAGTCGGCCGCAGCCGCCCTGGACGACGTACGCACGATGCTGGGCGAGCTGACCGCAGCCGACGAAACCGTCTCCGCGGACGCACGGCTGGTGACCTGGCGCGACGCCTGGGAGCTCGGCACGGACCCGGCCACCAAGGGCCTGCTCGGACTGTTCGAGACCGCCCTCCCCCGCCACGGTGGACCCGCACCGGCCAGAGTGGGCTTCCCCTACTGGATGGAGTCGGCGATGTGGCAGGCGGCAGGGATCCCGACCGTCGTGTGCGGCCCGGCCGGTGGCGGGTTGCACGCGGACGACGAGTGGGTGGATCTGCCGCAGGTGCGGTGCTACGCCCGCGCACTCGTGGACGTGGTGGAAGGGTTCTGCGGTGGCTGACCGACCGGACGACCTCGACCCTCGTGCCCTGCGTGGTGACGCGCCGCTGTTCGACGCCTACCTCCGGGCGGTCACGGGGCGCCGTAGGTCGTTCACGATCCCCGGCCACAAGGGCCGCCCGGACCTGGTCGGGCCGCTCGCGACGTGGGACGTGCCGCTGTACGGCGGGCTCGACGAGGTCAAGCAGACCCATGGCCGGCTGGCCGAGGCCGAGCGACGTGCGGCCGGGCTGTGGGGAGCCGACTTCTGCCGGTTCTCCGTCGGCGGCGCCACCCACGGAAACCAGGCGTTGGCCCTCGCGGTGACCCGGCCGGGACAGCCGGTGGTGGTGCCGCGCACCCTGCACCGTTCGCTGCTGGTCGGGCTGGTGCTGTCGGGGGCGGTGCCGGTGTGGGTCCGGCCCGACGTCGACCCGGAGCTCGGGTTGCCGCTCGGAGTCCGGGCCGACCAGGTGGCCGACGCGTTGGCCCGGCAGCCACGGGCGACCGCGGTGTTCACCGGGGACCCGAGCTACGTCGGCACCATCGGGGAGACGGCAGCGGTCGCCGAGGTCGCTCATCGTCACGGCATTCCGCTCGTCGTCGATGCCGCGTGGGGCGCCCACTTCGGCTTCCACCCGCGGCTGCCCGCGCATGCGCTCGGCCTCGGCGCGGACGCCCTGGTCACCAGCGTGCACAAGGCGTTGCCCGGTCAGAGCCAGGCCGCCCTGGTCCTCGCCCGGACCCGCCGGATCGATCCGGGCCGGCTCGACGCGGCGGTGGAGGCGACGGCGACCACCAGCCCGGCCGGATCGATCCTGGCCAGCATCGACGCCAGCCGGGCGCTGCTGGCCCGCGACGGCGAGACGCTGCTGGGCGCCCTGCTGGACCGGGTGGCCCGGGCCCGTGCGACCCTCATCGCCATCGACGGGGTCCGGGTCCTCGCCGGCGACGACGTGGACCCGGCCAAGCTGGTGGTGCTGCTCCCCGGCACCGGCGCCGACGGGAATCGCGTCGAGCGCGACCTGCTTGACGCGGGCCTGCCGGTGGAGATGGCCGACCGCGACACGCTCGTGCCGATGCTCACGCTCGCGGACGGCGACGCGGAGGTCGATGCACTTGTCGAGACGATCGGCGCCGCGGTCGCCCGGCATCGTGGTCCGACCCGGAAGCCGGCCGGTGCAGCGGCGTGGACGGTGTCGCCGGTCACCGAGTGCTCACCGCGTGACGCCTACTTCGCGGACCACCTCACCGTTCCCGCGGCCGAGGCGGTGGGCTGCACGAGCGCCGAGCTGGTGGCGCCCTATCCGCCGGGGATCCCCGTCCTGGCCCCCGGCGAGCGGATCACCGAGGAGGCGCTGACCGCGCTCCTGGCGGCCCGGGACAGCGGCACCCGGATCGCCTACGCAGCCGACCCGACCCTGTCGACGTTGCGGGTGGTGGACCGCTGACCCGGAACCACCGCGGGTCAGCGGGTGGCGGTGCCCTCGGTGTAGTCGGCGTCGTGCGACTTGACCCAGCTCATCAGCTTGCGCAGCTCGCGGCCGGTCTCCTCGATCGGGTGCTTCTCGCCCTTGGCGCGCAGCTCCTTGAACTCCGGCGCGCCGGCGTCCTGGTCGTCGATGAACCGCTTGGCGAACGCGCCGTTCTTGATGTCGGCGAGCACGTCCTCCATCCGCGACTTGACCGAGTCGTCGATCACCCGCGGGCCGGAGACGTAGTCGCCGTACTCGGCGGTGTCGGAGACCGACCAGCGCTGCTTGGCGATGCCGCCCTCGTACATCAGGTCGACGATCAGCTTCAGCTCGTGCAGGCACTCGAAGTAGGCGACCTCGGGCTGGTAGCCCGCCTCGGTGAGCACCTCGAAGCCCTTCATCACCAGCTCGGAGACACCGCCGCAGAGGACGGCCTGCTCACCGAACAGGTCGGTCTCGGTCTCCTCGGTGAACGTGGTCTTGATCCCGCCGGCCCGCAGGCCGCCGATGCCCTTCGCGTAGGACAGGGCCAGGTCCCAGGCCTTGCCGGTGGCGTCCTTCTCGACCGCGACCAGCACCGGGACCCCGCGGCCCTCGGAGTACTCGCGACGGACCAGGTGGCCCGGCCCCTTCGGCGCGACCATCGCCACGTCCACGCCCTCGGGCGGGGTGATGTAGCCGAAGCGGATGTTGAAGCCGTGCCCGAAGAACAGGGCGTCGCCCTCGACCAGGTTCGGCTCCACGGACTCCTTGTAGAGCGTGCGCTGCACGTGGTCCGGCGCCAGGATCACGATCAGGTCGGCCTCCTCGACCGCCTCGGACGGGGTGAGCACGCGCAGACCCTCGGCCTCGGCCTTCGCCCGGCTCTTGGAGCCTTCCGGCAGGCCGACGCGCACGTCCACGCCGGAGTCACGCAGGGACAGCGCGTGCGCGTGGCCCTGGCTGCCGTAGCCGAGGACCGCGACGTTGCGGCTCTGGATCACGGACAGGTCGGCGTCGTCGTCGTAGAACATCTCAGCCACGGTGGGCTCTCCTTCTGTACTTCATCTCGGGGTTCGTGGGTGGTACGGCGGGCTGGGGGTTCAGCTCGCGGCCGGAGGCGCCGGCACGGGAGTGGGTCGCAGGGTCCGGTCGGTGATGGACCGGCCACCGCGGCCGATCGCCACCATCCCGGACTGCACCAGCTCGCGGACACCGAACGGCTCGAGCACGCGCAGGAACGCCTCGAGCTTCTCGGCGTTGCCGGTCACCTCGATGGTGACCGCCTCGGGGGCGACGTCGATGACCTTGGCCCGGAACAGCTGCACGGTCTCCAGCACCTGGCCACGGGTCTCGGCGTCGGCCTTGACCTTGACCAGCAGCAGCTCCCGGGCCACCGAGGCGGGGCCGTCGAGCTCGACGATCTTGATCACCTCGACCAGCTTGTTCAGCTGCTTGGTGACCTGCTCCAGCGGGGACTCCGCGACGTTGACCACGATGGTCATCCGGGAGATCTCGGCGTGCTCGGTGGGCCCCACTGCGAGGGAGTCGATGTTGTAGCCGCGGCGGCTGAACAGTCCGGCGATCCGGGCCAGGACACCGGGCTTGTTCTCGACCAGGACCGACAGGGTGTGCTTGCTCATCGGGATGCTCTCACTTCCGGGTCGTTCCGCCCTCACAGGTCGTCCTCGTCGAACTCGGGAGCCATGTCCCGCGCGAACTTGATGTCGTCGTTGCTGGTGCCGGCGGCGACCATCGGCCACACCATCGCGTCGCGGTGCACCCGGAAGTCGACGACCACCGGCACGTCGTCGATCTCCATCGCCTTGGTGATCGTCGCGTCCACGTCGGCCGGGCTGTCGCAGGACAGGCCCACGCAGCCGTAGGCGTCGGCGAGCTTGACGAAGTCGGGGATCCGCTTGGACTGCAGGTCGGTGTTCGAGTAGCGCTCGTTGTAGAACAGCGTCTGCCACTGCCGGACCATGCCCAGCGACTCGTTGTTGATGATCGCGACCTTGA
>JAICRS010000346.1 GCA_025966335.1 Nocardioidaceae bacterium | reverse complement strand
CCGGAGTTCCCGCCGCTGCGGATCGAGCAGGACTACATCGACCGGCTCGAGGGCTGGTGCGACCGCTACAACGAGGACCTGGAGAACCTGCGCTCGTTCATCCTCAACGGGGGTACGACGGGCGCGGCGCTGCTGCACGTCGCGCGCACGGTGACCCGTCGTGCCGAGCGCGCCGCCTGGTCGGCCTTCGAGGAGCACGGCGAGACGATGAACATCCTCGCGATCAAGTACCTCAACCGGCTCTCCGACCTGCTGTTCATCCTGGCCCGGCACGCGAACCGGGAGCAGGGCGACGTGCTCTGGAAGCCCGGCGGCGAGCGCTGAGAGCCGTCAGTAAGGCACCGCGGGCAGCGCTGAGAGCCGGAGCTCCCCATGGCAATCTGCCTCTCCCCATGGTGAACAAGCCATGGGGAGAGGCAGATCGGCTGCATACCGTGGTAATCAGCCGCGGAGCGGGCGAGGTCAGCTGCGGCGGCGCAGGCGCTGGCCGGGCGGGGCGGCCTCGAGCCAGGCGAGGAACCCGGTCAGGGCATCGGGGCTCATCGCCACCTCGAGCGGGCCGGAGGGGGTCTCGCAGGAGACGATGATGTGGCCGGAGTAGAGCGAGTACGCCTCGGCGCCCACCGCATCACGCCGTCCGACGTACTCCAGCTCGGAGCGCTCGAAGGTCAGCTTGGGACCCGGCGCGAGGGAGAAGATCCGGAACCACTCGAGCACGTCGCCGGAGTAACGACCGACCCCGAGAAGCCAGCCGCGTCCGGCCTTGGTGGACCGGACGCGGACGCTGAACTCGAAGGTGCCGCCGTGGCGGGAGATCCACCGACGGCGGACCACCAGGGCGAGCCCGTAGAGCAGGACAAGAAGCAGCACGACACCGGCTGCGTCGAGCAGCCACTGCCACAGCGGCATCTATCCCCTCTTTTCTGAAGGTGCAGGTGGTGGGATCAGGATGCCTTTTCTGCGGCGCGGATGCGAGCCTCGGCGCGGCGGACGGCATCCTCGGCCTCGGCCTCGGAGTCGTACTCCCCGGCGGACCGGGCACGCTCGAGCTCGGCGCGGGCCTTCTCGAGGTCGATCTCGTGCGACATCTCGGCGTGCTCGGACAGGATGGAGATGCGGTTGTTCGCCACGGACAGGAAGCCGGCGTCCACGGCGGCGACCCACGTCTCACCCTCGGGCGTCTGGACGTCGACGACGCCGTCCACCATCAGCGAGAGCATCGGGGCGTGGTTCGGCAGCACGCCGACGTCGCCCTCGGTGGTCCGGGCGATGACCATCTTCGCCTCGCCGGACCAGACCAGCCGGTCGGCCGCGACCAGCTCAACCTGAAGCAGGTCGTCACTCACGCGGGCTCCTCAATTCTGTAGTAGCTGGTGAGCCTGTCCCGCGGGGCCGGTGGCCGGCCCCGCGGGACATGACTCGTGGCAAGAACCTCAGAGGTTCTTCTGGATCTCGGACCACTTCTTCTCGACGTCGTCGAGACCGCCGCACATGAAGAACGCCTGCTCGGCGACGTGGTCGTACTCACCGTCGGCGATCTTGGTGAACGCCTCGATCGTGTCCGCGACCGGGACCGTCGAGCCCTCGACGCCGGTGAACTGCTTGGCGACGTAGGTGTTCTGCGACAGGAACCGCTGGATCCGGCGGGCCCGGGACACGATGATCTTGTCCTCTTCGGAGAGCTCGTCGACACCGAGGATCGCGATGATGTCCTGCAGCTCCTTGTTGCGCTGGAGGATCTGCTTGATGCGCACCGCGGTGTCGTAGTGGGCCTGACCGATGTAGCGCGGGTCCAGGATCCGCGACGTCGACGTCAGCGGGTCCACGGCCGGGTAGATACCCATCGAGGCGATGTCACGGTTCAGCTCGGTCGTCGCGTCGAGGTGCGCGAACGTGGTCGCCGGGGCCGGGTCGGTGTAGTCGTCGGCCGGGACGTAGATCGCCTGCATCGAGGTGATCGAGTGACCACGCGTCGAGGTGATCCGCTCCTGGAGCGTGCCCATCTCGTCGGCGAGGTT
>JAICRS010000343.1 GCA_025966335.1 Nocardioidaceae bacterium | reverse complement strand
GGAGGCGGTCGTCGCGTCGTCGCCGTACAGGATCTCCGGGGCGAGGTAGCCCGGTGTCCCGAGCAGCCATCCGGTCACCGTCAACCGCGGGTCCTCGGCCAGCCGGGCCAGACCGAAGTCGATCAGCACCGGAGAGCGGCCTTCGAGCAGCACGTTCGAGGGCTTGATGTCGCGGTGCAGGACACCGACGCTGTGCACGGCGAGCACCGCCTCGGCGAGCCCGGCGGCGAACCAGCGCAGGTCGTCGCCGGTCACCGGCCCTTCCTGGCGGATGTGCTCGTGCAGCGACAGCCCGGGCACGTAGCGGGTGGCCACGAACGGGGTCTCACCCCAGGGGTCCGCGTCGATGATCTCCGCGACGCGGGGGCTGCGGACCCGGCTCAGCGACGCCACCTCGCGGGACAGCCGGGAGCGGGCCTCGTCGTCGCCGACGATGTGCGGGCGGAGGACCTTGAGCGCGACGCGGGAGCCGTTCGGGGCCTGGGCCAGGTGTACGACACCCATGCCGCCTTCGCCGATCATCGTCAGCAGGCGGTAGTCCCCCACCCGCATCGGCGCAGGCTGTGGCGTCGTCGTACTCACCGCTCTACGGTAACCGAGCCGCTCGGTGAACCACCCGCGACAGGCGGCGCCGGCCGCGGCGCTCAGACCACCCGGTGCATCCAGCCGAAGGTGTCCTCCGCGCGGCCGTACTGGATGTCGACCAGCGCCTGCCGGACCTCGAGGGTCACCGGCCCGGTCTCGTCACCACCGCTGCCGCACTCACCCCCGCGCCACCTGAGCCGACCGACCGGGGTGACCACGGCCGCCGTACCGCACGCGAAGACCTCGACGATCCGACCGGAGGCGACGCCCTCGCGCCACTCGTCCACCGAGAACCGACGCTCCTCGACCTTGTGGCCGAGCTTGCCGCACAGCTCCATGATCGACGAGCGGGTGATCCCCTCGAGGATCGACCCGGACAGCTCCGGAGTGACGATCGAGCCGTCGTCGTAGACGAAGTAGAGGTTCATCCCGCCGAGCTCCTCGACCCATTTCTTCTCGACGGTGTCGAGGAACGCGACCTGGTCGCAGCCGTTCTCGGTGGCCTCCTGCTGGGCGATCAGCGAGCTGGCGTAGTTGCCACCGGTCTTGGCCGCACCGGTCCCGCCGACACCGGCCCGGGAGTACTCCTCACTGAGCCAGATCGACACCGGTTTCACGCCGCGTGGGAAGTAGGCGCCCGCTGGGGAGGCGATCACCATGTAGGTCACGTGCTTGGCCGGCCGCACGCCGAGAAACTTCTCCGAGGCGAACATGAACGGCCGCACGTAGAGGCTCTTCTCCCCCGCCGCGTCCGGCACCCACTGCTCGTCCTCCTTGATCAGCGCGTCGACCGACGCCACGAAGTCACCGAGCGGGAGCTCGGGCAGCGCGAGCCGCTTGGCCGAGCGCACCATCCGCGCGGCGTTCTCCTCCGGCCGGAAGGTCCACACCGAGCCATCGTCATGCCGGTAGGCCTTCATCCCCTCGAAGATCTCCTGCGCGTAGTGCAGCACCGCGGTCGCCGGGTCCATCAGGATCGGCGCGTACGCCGTGACCCGCGCATCGTGCCAGCCACGGTCGGGGGTCCACTCGGTCACGAACATGTGGTCGGTGAAGTGCAGACCGAACCCGGGGTTCGCCAGGATCTCGGCGAGCCGCTCGGGGCTCACCGGGTCGGGATTCGGAGAGACCTCGATCTGCAGATGACTGTCCATGGAATGCACGGTACCGAACCTCCGCGACGGGCTGATGGCTGATCCCTCGATGGCGAGCGACCGCCGCTGGACGAGCTGGTCGGGACCCCTCAGCCGACGACTCGCGCCGCGATCGAGTCACCGATCTCGGCGGTACGACGCACCGGGGAGCTGTCGCCTGCACCGGCCCGGGCCGCGAGGTCCTCGACCACGGCCGACTCCACCCGACGGGCCGCATCGTCGAGGCCGAGGTGCTCGAGCATGAGGGCCACGGACAGGATCGCCGCGGTCGGGTCGGCCTTCTGCTGGCCCGCGATGTCCGGAGCCGAACCGTGCACCGGCTCGAACATGCTCGGTGCGGTCCGGTCCGGGTTCACGTTCCCGCTGGCGGCAAGGCCGATCCCACCGGTGATCGCCGCGGCGAGGTCGGTGATGATG
>JAICRS010000180.1 GCA_025966335.1 Nocardioidaceae bacterium | reverse complement strand
TCGGCGGGGGATGCCGACGTGCGCACCCAGGCAATCGGCGGCGGTCGCGTGCTGCGCCGGCCGGGCCTGGACGCGGCCCTCACGAAGCCGGTCGGCGCGCACACGCTGCTGTGCACCGGCCGCTCCGACACGCGCCGGCCGGAAGCGTGCGGCCGGGACGTCGCCCAGATCATCACGCCGCACTGGGTCTCCGGCGCGTTGCGCGGCGTGCCGACCGCGCGGGCGTTCGAGATGAGCTGGGACCGCGTCGGCCAGCGCGGCGGCCTGCGGTTCGACGACCCGCTCGATGCGAGCGCGGCGACGTCGCTGGACCTCCGTACGGTCGTCGACCCGGAGCGCGGTGACGTGCGGGTCAAGGTCAGGCTGGTCGACGCCGACGGGCGCACGGCGACGCTGGTGCCCGAGGCCGGCGGACGGGTGCCGGCCCTGTCCCAGGGACGGACGCCCTACCTCGGCAAGCTGATTGCGCAGACGCTGCGGGTGCCGCTGGGCGGCGGGCATCCGGTGGACCTGGGCCGGATCGTCCGGCTCGGCGTCATCGGCTACAGCAGCGTGGGGCGCATCTGGGTCCTCGACATCGCTGCGGTCGCCGGCGGTGTGCTGCCACCGGTCCCCCGCCAGCGCCTGCCGCTGGTCAGCATCGGCACCGTGCGGCAGACCGAGGGCGACCGGCCGGGCACCTCGGTGGTCGACCTGCCGTTCACGCTCTCCGCTCCGGCCGCCGAGCCGGCCCGCTTCGTGGTCACCGGCTTCGACCAGTACGACGGGCGCCCGATCGCCAAGCGGACGGTGACCGTGCTCCCGGGTCAGAGCGGCGGCAGCATCCGGTTCGACTACCGGGCGAACCGGATCGACGACCTCCGCACCCGCGGGTACGGCGTGATGATCTCACCGGTGCGCAACGTGATGACCCGCTCTGCCTTCGGCAGGGCGCTGATCGCTGACGACGACCCGCGCCCTTCCCTGGCGTTGCGACAGACCCGTCCCGGCCGGGTGGAGGAGGGCGATCCGCTGTCCTGGGCGGCCACGCTGGCCGCGCCGGTCGGTTACGACGTGGTCCTCACCGCGGAGGCGGTCGCCGACCAGCCACCGGGCGCCGTACCGCTTCGTGTGGGCGACCTTCCGGCGGGCTACCGGGAGCGCTCCGGCCTCGGCCGGGCGGACCCCGAGCTCCCGCTCCATCGGGCCGGCGTGTTCCTCTTCGACGTGATCCGTGCCGGGCGCATCACCGGGACGCTCATCCTGCCGCTCCGCAGGGACGCGGTCCGTGAGTCGGAGGAGTCGCTCAGGCTGCGGGTCTCGGTGCCGCAGTTCCACCGGGCCAAGCTGGTCACCGGTCGGGTGCGAGACGTCCGGTGATCACCCGATAGGCGTAGTTTTCCGATTCTGTCCCGTTCCGCACCGGTCTGTGGCGACAATCGGAGGGTTGCCTCCGAACGGACCTCGCCATGCCCTTCTCTCGCCGGGTCGACGTCACCCGCCGGCGCCGCACGCTGCTCGTGCTCGCGGCCGCGACCGCCCTGCTCGCTCCGCAGCTGCCCGGCGCCGGAGCGTCGGCCGCACAGGCGCACGCCTCCGACCAGGCACGGATCGCGCTGTCGACGACCTGGTCCGGGCAGCGGTTCGTGGCGGGCGAACGAGTCCGGGTCACCGGAGCGGCCCGTCCGGCATCCGCCGTGCGCCGGGTGACCCTGCAGCGCCGCACCCCTGGCGGCTGGACGAAGGTCGCCGCGGTCTCGCCCGCGAGGGCCAGATACTCCTTGCCGCTGCCCACCGGGTGGTACGGCGAGTTCACCTACCGGGTCGTCGCCTCCGGCCGCGCCGGGGCGGGCAGGACCGTTTCCGCGACGAGGCGGATCCAGGTCGTCCCGGCGTACGACCCGCGAGGTTCGGCCGGCGCACACCGGCTGGCGGCCGAACCGGTCGCCCGGTGGGAGCCGTGCCGGGTGATCGGCTACCGGCTGAACACGTCGCAGGCCGGCCCCGGCGCCCGCAAGGACATCCGCGGTGCGCTGCACCGGGTGTACCAGGCGACCGGGCTCCGGTTCGTCTACCGCGGAACCACCGGGATCATCCCGCAGGACTTCATCAACACCTACCCCGACGACACCGACCTGGTGTTCGCCTGGGCGAGACCGAGCCAGTCACCGCTGCTCACGATGAACGGCGGCCGGCCGATGGGTGTCGGCGGTGCGGCCTGGGCCTTCGGGTTCCGCAACGCCGACGGCAGCGCCGCCTCGCGGATCGACTCCGGCTACGTCGTCCTGGACGCGACCCAGCAGGACCGGCTGCGTGCGGGCTTCGGTCGCGGCGTGACCCGCGGCGAGCTGCTCATGCACGAGATCGGCCACGCGATCGGGCTGCAGCACGTCGACGACCGTCGGCAGCTGATGTACCCGCTGATGCAGCGGGGACGGGCCCGGTGGGGCGCCGGCGACCTGGCCGGTCTGGCCAAGGTCGGCGCGAACCGTGGCTGCCTGTCGTAGCTACACGCGGCGCTCGAACAACGTCTCGAGACCGTCCTCGTCGTCCCACTGCTCGCCGACCTTCACGAAACCGAAACCGGCGATCGTCGCCAGGGAGGCGGCGTTGTCGGGGCTGATGGAGGCGCGGACCACGCGGACCCGGTCGTCTTCGGCCGCCCACCGCAGCAGCTCGCGGACCATGGCGCGGGCGTAGCCACGCCGCCGGTACGCCGGGTCGACCGTGTAGCCCACCTCGACCAGGCCGTCCTCGTCCGGTGGCCCGTGGAAGCCGGCATGGCCGACGACTGCCCCGTCCGGCTCGGAGACCGCGGCGCGCACGACCCACTCCGCGCTCTCCGGGTCCCCGGCGATCTGCTCCAGGCGCACCCGGTAGAGCCAGGCGCAGTCGTCGCCGGCCAGGAAGTCACTGATCTCGACCCCCGTGGCCTCGGCGGCGGCGACACGGTCACCGGCGACCAGCAGCTCCATCACGTCCGGGTTCAACCGGACCAGGCGCACCGAGACCTCAGGTCGCGAATGGCGGCGATTCTCCACGCCGAAACCATGGCACAGCCGGACCGGTCGGCGACACCTGTCAACGGCTGAGCACCCCGCGGGACCGGTCCAGCCGCTTCATCACCGGGCTGGCGGAGATCCCGTGCACGAACACCGAGAGCATCACGGTGAAGCCGACGGTGGCCCACAACAGCTCGTGGTTCCCGAACCTGGCCTGCCCGGTGGCGTAGGCGACGTAGAACAGCGAACCCACGCCGCGCACCCCGAAGAAGGACACCGCCAGCCGCTCACTCGAGGTCAGCGACTTGTCGCCGACCCGGTCCTCGCTCTTGCCGAGCCACAGGGCGACCAGCCCGGTCAGCGGCCGGACCAGGAACACCAGCGCGACGGCGACCAGCACCGCCTCCCAGGTCAGGTTGCGCAGCATCCCGTTGGTGAACGCCACCCCCAGCAGGAGCAGGACGACGAGCGTCAGCAGCCGCTCGAGGCGCTCGATGATCTGGTGCATGTGCACGTGGTAGTCGTGCCCGCGCTCGGCCGACCGCAGGGTCATCGCGCAGGCGAAGACGGCAAGGAAGCCGTACCCGCCGATCGCCTCCGCAGCACCGTAGGACAGCAGCACCGCGGCCAGCGCCAGCAGGGGCTCACCCGTCTCGGCGAGCCGCAATGACGGGCGGCGTACGCGGAAGGCGACCTTGGCCAGCACCCAGCCGACGGCGACACCGATCACGGTTCCGAGCACTACCTTGCCGACGAGCTCCCAGCCGACCCAGCGCAACGCCCACTCGGACACCGGTCCGAGAGTGGCCATCAGGATCGCCAGGTAGACGAACGGGAACGCGAGCCCGTCGTTGAGCCCCGCCTCCGAGGTAAGCGCGAACCGGACCTCGTCCTGCTCGTCGATCTCCTCACTGCTGCCGGTGCCGAGGGAGGTGGGGCCTTCCACCTGCACGTCGGAGGCGAGAACCGGGTCGGTCGGCGCGAGCGCTGCGCCGAGAAGCACCGCGGCGGCCGGGGCCAGGCCCATCACCGACCAGCCAAGGAGGGCGACGCCGGCGATGGCCAGCGGCATCGCGATCCCCAGCATCCGCCAGGTGGCACCCCACCGCCGCCAGCTCTGCCAGGACAGAAGGCTCAACGGGCGGTCGAGCGCCAGCCCGACACCCATCAGGGCGATCAGCACGGTGAACTCGGTGAGGTGCTCGGTGAACGCCCGGTGGTCGATCGGCGCGACGTCGATGCCCTCGAACGCCGGAAGCAGCCCGATGAGTGCGCCGACTCCGAGCAGCACCATCGGTGCGGAGACGGCGACCCGCCGCAGCAGGATGGGAAGGAGTACGGCGAGCAGCAGGGATCCGCCCGCGAGGATGTAGACGAGCTCCGGCGTCATGCGCCCACGGGGCCCGCCGGCAGCGGCAGCGTCTCGCCCCGGAGCGGGACATCGATCCGGCTGCCGAGACCGGCGGCGCCGGCTGCGTCGACGAAGTCGGACAGCGGGGACTTGAACACCCGGTAGTCGTCGTAGTGGACCGGGATCACGCGACCGGGGTCGACCCGGCGGACGAAGTCGATCCCCTGCTCGGCGTCCATGGTGACCGTCGAGAACAGCACCCGGGTGCCGCCGAGGTGCACGACCGCGACGCCGGGCGCCGGGTGGCGTCGGCGGATCTCGTCCACGTGGTCGCCGGTCAAGGTATCTCCGCTGATGTAGATCCGATGCTGCAGGACGCCGTTGACGTGGTGCTCGACCCACGAGCCCATCACCGGCGGTAACAGTCTGCCGAGTGCTCCGCGGGCGTGCACGCCGGGGACGGACTCGACCGTGAGGCGTTCGAGTCCCTTGGTCTGCTCGTGCACCTGCCAGTTCTGCAGTGCATCGGTGGTGAACCCCCATTTCTCCAGGCGACCGGCCGCATGCGGTGTCGTCACCACGGGTGGGGTCCGGGTCAGCCTGCGCCGTGCCACGCGGTCGAAGTGGTCGCCGTGCAGGTGCGAGAGAACCACGGCGTCCAGCGGCGGGAGTCCGTCGGGCTGCATCGCGGGCTCACGCAACCTCCGCGACCACAGGCCCTTGCCTAGGTAGGCGCGCTGTCCCCGGTGCAGGAAGTTGGGGTCGGTCAGCAGGGTGAACGTGCCCAGCCGGATCAGCGTCGTGGCGTTGCCGATGAAGGTGATGCCGTCCATGGCCCGGCGTACCCACCGCCGAGCACGTTTAGCCCCAAATCGATCGGATACCTATCCTGGATGGCCCTTCGACACGGGTCGACCTGTCCCCGCAGCACATCCGAGGTGAGAACGGCATGACCAGCGTGAACGTCTCCGTCATCTACTACTCCGCGACGGGAACCACCCAGGCGATGGCCGAGCGGCTGAGCCAGTCCGCGGAGAAGGCGGGCGGCGAAGTACGCCTGCGGCACGTCGCAGAGCTGGCGCCGGACGAGGTGATCGAGCAGGTGGGGGCCTGGGCGCAGCACCGTGAGCAGATCAAGGACGAGCCGGTCGCCACCCCCGACGACGTGGTGTGGGCCGACGTGGTCCTGTTCGGGTCGCCGACCCGGTTCGGCAACGTGGCGAGCCAGCTGAAGCAGTTCATCGACACCCTCGGTCCGCAGTGGGGCCAAGGGCTGCTCGCGAACAAGGTGTACGCCGGCTTCACCTCGTCCCAGACCGCACACGGCGGCCAGGAGTCGACCCTGCTCGCGCTGTACAACACGATCCACCACTTCGGCGGACTGATCGTCTCGCCCGGCTACACCGACCCGATCAAGTTCGAGGACGGCAATCCGTACGGCGTCAGCCACGTCACCGGTCCGACCAACGACGAGGAGCTCGGCAAGGCCGAGTACAACGCCCTCGACCACATGGCCGAGCGCGCCGTCCACGTCGCCCGGCTGCTGAAGGTCGGCGAGAAGGAGGCTTGAGCCGTCTCAGCTCTCAACTGGACCACTGACCCGGTCGACCTGCCCGGCGTGGCGCCGGCCGACCCGCCGACGGAGCTGGTTCCCGGTCGGCTGTGGCACGGCGGTTGCCCGGTCGACTTCGGGTGGGTCCGCGATGCCGGGATCGACTCATCGTGGACCTCGCGGACCCGGACGCCTGCCCCCTGCCGAGGAGATCGCGGACCTGACCTACCTCAAGTGTCCGTTGGTCGAT
>JAICRS010000348.1 GCA_025966335.1 Nocardioidaceae bacterium | reverse complement strand
TTGCTCAGCTTCATCTGGGGAACCTCCTTGGTCGGCTGTGCCCAGCATGCTCACGCGCATGCGGGGTACCTGACCAGCACTGATACCGACTGAGGAGGTCGTCCATGAACCGGCGTGCTCATTCCGAAGAGCGTCTCGACTCGACCGACCACGACGCCGATCACACCAGGGCGGGCGACCCCGCCGCCTATGAGGAGGACCGCCGGCGCGAGCGGTTCGGCGGCATCAACTGGGGCTCGGCCTTCTTCGGTTGGCTGGTCGCCATCGCCGTCACCGTGCTGCTGGTCAGCATCGTCGGTGCGGTCACCGCGGCCATCGGCTCGAACGCCCAGGTCACCCAGTCCGAAGCGGAGCGGGAAGCCGGAACCATCGGCATCGTCGCGGCGGTCGTGCTGCTGGTGGCGCTGCTGCTGGCCTACTACGCCGGGGGGTACGTCGCCGGGCGGATGTCGCGCTTCGACGGAGGCAAGCAGGGCGTCGCGGTCTGGCTCATCGGCCTGATCGTCACCCTGATCGCGGTGGCCCTCGGGGTCGTGTTCGGCCGCGAGTACAACATCCTCGAGCGGGTCTCCCTGCCGACGATGCCGATCCCGACCGACACCCTGACCTGGGGCGGCGCGATCACCGCGGCGGCGATCCTGGTCGGCACCCTGCTCGCCGCGATGGGCGGCGGCAAGGTCGGCACCCACTACCACTCCCGGGTCGACAACGCGGGCTACCGCTACTGACGGACCGAGCTCACCGGACCCGGGTCACCTCGAACTGCATGGGCGGGTCGGCGATCGCGTCCTGCGTGGCGACGATCCGCATCTCGCGCTGACCCGCCCGGTCCGTGGCCTCGACCACCGCGAAGACCGCCGAGGTGGTCCGGGCGAGGGTGGTCGGCAGGTCGTGGCCCGAGAGCAGGTTCGCCAGGAACACGGCGGCGGTCAGGTCGCCGGCGCCGGGTGGGTTCACCGCCAGCCGTGGCGTGCGCACGGACCACGCGCCCGGTCCGGAGACAGCGAGCATGTCCAGGGAGTCCTCCGGGGTCTCGTCCAGGATGACGCTGGTGACCAGCACCGTCTCCGGTCCGCTGTCCCGGACGACCTCGACCGCTGCCAGCAGGTCGTCGAGCGTGTGCGCCTCGGACCCGGACAGGAAGTTCAGCTCGAAGTGGTTCGGCGTGATCACGTCGGCCTTCGGTACGACGTTGTCCCGCATGAACTCGGGGATGCCGGGCCGCACGAAGAACCCGCGGCCGAGGTCACCCATCACCGGGTCGCAGCAGTAGATCGCCTCAGGGTTGAGGGACTTCACCGTCTTCACCGCATCCAGGATCACCGCGCCGACGTCCTCGGCACCCTGGTAGCCGGACAGCACCGCGTCACAGGTCTCGAGGGCTCCCCGGTCCTCGACGCCGCGGATCACCTCGGCGATGTCGCCCGGCGACAGCAGCGGACCACGCCAGTCGCCGTAGCCGGTGTGGTTGGAGAAGTGCACGGTGACCACCGGCCACACCTGCATGCCCAGTCTCTGCAGCGGGAACAGGGCCGCGCTGTTGCCGGCGTGGCCGTAGGCGACGAGGGACTGGATCGAGAGGATGTTCACGCGGACAATCCTCGCATCACCGGCGGTGCAGCTTCAGGTGCGGATGTGGGCGGACCGCGCTCTCATGACCGGACCGGACCGGGCGGACCTCGAAGTGCAGGTGGCAGCCGTCCGGAGCCGCGTCGTCGGAGGCACGGGCGATCAGGTCACCCTTGCGGACCCGGTCGCCCGGTGCGACGTACACCCGGCGGACGTGCCCGATCACCACGTCCACGCCGCGGCGGTGGTTGCGCAGCCGGAACGCCTTCCGGCCGTAGGCGGCCCCGAGGGCACCGGCCGAGTCCGGGCGGACGACCCAGCCGCCGAAGCCCGCGAACAGCCGGGTCCCGCACCGCATCGCGATGTCGATGCCGTGGTGGAAGCCCCGGTCGCGGGTGCACCGCGGGTCGGGGGCGTAGTACGGCGCGCGGGT
>JAICRS010000142.1 GCA_025966335.1 Nocardioidaceae bacterium | reverse complement strand
CTTCGCCTTCGAGACGTGAGGTTTTCACGTCGAACGGCCTCTCGGGTCGGGTCGGCACCCAGTACCGGAGCTTGTCCTCGCGCGTGTCCTCGTAGACACCGCCGTTCTTCTCGATCGTCCGCCGCGACCCGACGTTGTCGGTGTCACAGGTGACCAGCACCGGGTCGATGCCGCGTTCAGCGCACAGGGGCAGCATCAGCGCGAGCGCCCGCGACGCGTGGCCGCGCCGTCGGGCCGATGGTCGGACCGAGTAGCCGATGTGTCCGCCCCAGGTCAGCAGCAGGTCGGTGAGCGTATGGCGCAGTGAGATGCTCCCGACGTACTCCCCGTCCGCCACCATCCACCGCTCGGTGGCCGCCACGTAGTTCGACGGCCGAGGGGCGTCGTCGCGGCTCTGCGACGCCACGAAGGCGGCGTACTCCGCGAACACATCAGGCGACTCCAGCGCCTCGCGGGTGAACTCGATTCCAGGGAACGTCTCGTCGGCCGGCCACGCGAGCAGCTTGGCGTACCGCCCCTCACCGACGGCGAGGAACTCGTCGGCCGCTTCGAGGAACGACCGGTGGAAGCGTGGGTGCGGAGTGGACAGTTCGAACATGGAGCAAGGTTAAGGACGGGTACGACGTATCGGCCACTCGTTTAACGGCCGCGAAAACCCCACGTCTCGAGCGCGAAAACCTCACGCATCAACAGCGAAAAGGGCGCGCTTCAACGGGGAACAGGGCGCGTCTCAACGGAAGGAAGGGGCGGCGAGGAAGCCGGAGCCGCCCTCGGCGACCGCGACGATCTCGCACGGCTCGATCAGCACCGGCGACGAGCCGATGATCTGCGAGCCCGGCGACTCCGCCGCGGAGGCGGTGAACTGCTCCTGGAACTCGTCGCGCGCCTCCGGAGACTCGAAGACGTAGCAGCCTTCGAACCATTCGCCGGACCGGCTGCGCCAGGTCTTGAACCGCAGCCCCTGACGTCCGGAGAACTTCGCGTGCGAGGTGGCCTCGACGTAGGCGGCCAACGCCTCGTCCACCCCGTCGGGCGCCTCCTCGAGGGACCAGCGGACGGTCAGCCCGTGCATGTGTGCCTCCTCAGCTCGTCACGCCGGCGAGCGGTTCCCGCAGCTCGAGCCAGTGCAGGAGTGCCCGCGCGCCGAATCCGGTCGCCCCCATTGTCCACTCGTAGGAGTCGACCGGCGAGTCCCCGACCGAGGCGATGTCGAGGTGGGCCCACGGCAACGAGCCGGTGAAGTGCTGCAGGAACAGCGCGGCGGTGATCGCGCCGGGACCACCCCCGGCGTTGTCGGCGTCGGCGATCTTCGAGTCGAGCCGGTCCTCGTAGTCCTCGACCAGGGGCATCCGCCACAGCGGCTCCCCCGCGGCCGCGCCGGCGCTGCGGATCAGCGCGGCGAGGGCGTCGTTGTTGGCGAAGATCCCGGCGGTGCGCTGGCCGAGCGCCACCTTCATGGCGCCGGTCAGCGTGGCGACGTCGACGAGCACGCTCGGCTCGAGCTCGGCGACCGCATAGGCCAGCGCGTCGGCGAGCACCAGCCGGCCCTCGGCGTCGGTGTTGGTGACCTCGCTGGTGCGCCCGCCGTAGTGACGCAGGACGTCGCCGGGCCGCAGCGCGTTGCCGCCGACCGCGTTCTCGGCGCAAGCGACCAGGCCGGTGACCTTCACCGGGCAGTCCACGTCGGCGAGGGCGCCCATCACGGCGATCACCACGCCGCCTCCGGTCATGTCGCGCTTCATCGTCATCATGCCGTCGGCGGGCTTGATGGAGAGGCCGCCGGTGTCGAAGGTGATCCCCTTGCCGGCCAGCACCACGTGCGGGGTGTCCGGGCCGCTGCTCGCCGGGGTGTAGTCGAGCCGGATCAGCCGGGGTGGGGTGGCCGACGCCTGGCCCACGCCGATCAGCCCGCCGAAGCCCTCGCGCGCCAGGTCCCGCTCGTCCCAGACCTTGATCCCCAGCCCGGACGACGTGGCCACCTCCGCTGCCCGGTCGGCCATCCACTGCGGGTTCTTCTCGTTCGACGGGACGAGCGCGAAGACCCGCGCCATCCAGCCGGCGCCGGCGACGGCGAGCGCCCTGCCCAGTGCATCTTCGCGGGAGGCGCAGTCGGTGAGGCCGGCGAGCACGACCCGGCTGACGGGGGTCTCGGTGGGACCGGCGGAGCGGCGGTGGAAGCCGAAGGAGCCGAGCACCAGTCCCTCGACGAACGCGCGCAGCCCCGCGTCGTCGGCCAGTGCCGCGACGGAGGTGGCGAGGGTCTGCTTGCCCTTGGTACGCCGGGCCAGGGCGGCTCCCGCGCGTCGGAGGTCGGCCGGTGTGCCTGCACCGATCCCGGCGAACAACAGGCAGCGCAGGGAGTCGTTGCTCAGCCCTTCGGTGGACAGCACCGGATGCAGGACGACCTCGCCGGCCTTCCCGGTGGCCTGTGCCTGCTCGAGCAGGCCGAACACGTCGAGGTCCAGCTCGTCGAGCAGCTCGGCCGCCCCGGGCCCGAGAGCAGGTCCGTCCGCGTCGCTCAGCACCGGGATCGCCACGACGTCGGCACCGACGACCCCGGTGGCCGGCGCGTCGCTCAACGCGATCTGTGGTGGTGCGACCTGACTGGGCAGACCCACGGGCTGTTTCCCCCTGCCTTCGGGACGGAACTGGACGGTTCGGGCGAGATGCAACCGTCGAACCCTACCCATCCCGGCGCCGTTTCGAACAGAAGACCCCGGACTCTCCGTGTGGAGAGTCCGGGGTCCTCCAGGTCAGCTGGGGTGCGACCGTCCCGGATGCCGGGTCAGCCGACAACCTCGTTGAGCGCCTTCCCGAGCGCACCCGCCTCTTCAGCGTTGAGCTCGACGACGAGTCGGCCACCGCCCTCGAGTGGGACGCGCATCACGATGCCGCGCCCCTCCTTTGTGACCTCGAGCGGACCGTCGCCCGTCCGCGGCTTCATCGCCGCCATGCGCACACCTCTTCCTTGTACTTTCGTGCGCCGTGATGTGTGGTGGCCGCTCCCCCGCGAGTGGGAGACGCCCGTGGCGCGCCGGTTGCGGTCCTATTATCGCGCACTTCGTCGAACAACCCGACCACGACCTCCCCGGCGCGCATGTCGTGGACGGTTCCGCCCTCGAAGCGGGACGTTGAGGACGAAGTGCGGCAGACTCCACCTATGCACGCACGGTCCGCGCTGTTCGACCTCTACGGGGACCACCTGCGCCCTCGCGGAGGCAAGGCACCGGTGGCCGCGCTGGTGCGGATCCTCGCTCCGCTGGACATCGCCGCCCCCGCCGTCCGCACCGCGATCTCGCGGATGGTGCGCCAGGGCTGGCTCACCCCGGAGCGCCTCGACGAGGGCCGCGGCTACGCACTGACCGAACGGGCGCAGCAGCGGCTCGACGACGCCGCGTCCCGGATCTACCGGACCCGCGAGAGCACCTGGCACGGCGCCTGGGACCTGCTGGTCCTCGACCCGGTGCCGGACCGGTCGGTCCGCGAGCGGCTGCGCTCGGGGCTGGCGTTCCTCGGCTACGGACCGCTGACCGACAGCACCTGGATCAGCCCGTTCCGCTCAGCCGAGGTCGACACGCTGCTCGGGACGGAGTCGGCCACCGCCTCCCGGTTCGAGGCCCGCGACGACGAGCCGCGCGCCCGGGCCGAGCAGGCATGGGACCTCGCCGCGCTGGCGTCGGCCTACGAGGCCTGGCACAAGCAGAGCCAGCAGCTCGTCGATGACCCCGCCGATGACGAGCAGGCGTTCGCCGTACGCTCCCGCCTCGTCCACGAGTGGCGGAAGTTCCTGTTCACCGACCCCGGCCTGCCGCCCGAGCTGCTGCCGGCCGACTGGCCCGGGCACGCCGCCGCTAGGTTCTTCGCAGAGGAGGCCGCTCGTCTCCTCCCCGCAGCATCGAGATTCGTCGACCAGTGTCTGAACCAGGAGAGGCCGGAGACCAGATGACCGACCAGCCCGTGACCTACGCCCTCACCAACGGGGTCGTCACCATCACGCTGAACCGCCCGGACGCGATGAACAGCCTCGACATCGCCACCAAGGAGGCGCTCAAGGACACCGTCCTGAAGGCCGCCGAGGACCAGGCGGTGCGCTGCGTGGTGCTCACCGGCACCGGGCGGGCGTTCTGCGTCGGCCAGGACCTCAAGGAGCACATCGAGCTGATCCGGAGCGGCTCCGACGACGCGCTGTTCGGGACCGTGCCCGAGCACTACAACCCGATCGTCACCGCCGTCGCCACCATGCAGAAGCCGGTGATCGCCGCGGTGAACGGGGTGGCCGCCGGTGCCGGCGCCAGCCTGGCGTTCGCCTGCGACTTCCGGATCCTCTCCGACACCGCCGGCTTCAACCTGGCGTTCACCGGCATCGGGCTCTCCTGCGACACGGGCTCCTCCTGGACGCTGCCGCGGCTGGTCGGCCGGGCGAAGGCCCTCGAGCTGCTCTACTTCCCTCGCACCGTTCCCGCCGCCGAGGCCGAGGAGCTCGGCATGGCCACCAAGGTGGTCGCAGCCGCAGACCTGGAGCGCGAGGTGTCCGAGCTGGCGCAGAAGCTGGCCACCGGTCCGACGGTCGCCTTCGGTGCGATCCGGCGGTCGATCGGCTACTCCGAGGGACACGACTTCGCCTCCTCGATCGAGTTCGAGGGCGAGATGATGACCTTGACCGGCGCCACCCAGGACCACCAGCAGGCAGTCGCCTCGTTCGTCGCGAAGGAGAAGCCCACCTTCGAGGGACGGTAGCTCTCAGTGCTCCCCGGACGGCTCGGCGTCCTGGCCACCACCCTGGTGATGCTCGGCTCCGTCCTCACGGTCGGTCCGTCTGCCGTCGCGGACGCATCCGGTCGCAGGCTGCCGGCGTACCTCTCCCTCCACCCGCAGGTGAAGCAGCTCATCACGGTCACGAGCCCCCGCTGGTCGGACACCCGCGCCTGGCTGCGGGTGTGGCACAAGCGGCAGGACCGCTGGCACCTGGTGCGCGGGCCGGTGCGGGTCTCCCTGGGCTGGGGCGGCTGGGTCCCGGCACGGCAGCGGCGGCAGAGCACCGGCACAACTCCGGCGGGCCGGTTCACGATTCCGTACGCGTTCGGGACCCGCCGCGACCCGGGCACGGCGATGGACTACCGGCACGTGGACCGCAACGACTTCTGGCCCTACGAGCCACGTGACCCGGCGACGTACAACATCTACCAACCGCACAAGGCGCGTACGACGCGGTGGCGATCCGACTACTTCGAGCGGCTCGTCGACTATGGGTACGAGTACTCCTACAGCGTGGTCCTCGGCTACAACCTCGCCCGCGGCGTGCACTGGTCACGCGCCCGGAAGCAGTGGGTGGCGCGGCGGCCCGCGGACACCGAGCGTGGTGGCGGGATCTTCCTGCACGTGAAGCGGCAGCGCTACACGGCCGGCTGTGTCTCCGCGTCGATCCGTGACGTCCGCTGGATCGTGCGCCGGCTCGATCCCGCTCTCAGCCCGCAGATCGTGATGGGCCCGCGCCGCTGGGTCACCCGCCGCTTCTAGGCCGACAACCCGTCCGGGCGGGTGAAGAGAGGAGTCCTGCCGGGTCGTGGTGCCGGAAGATCTCCTTTCTCGTGCACCGGGCAGCGCTTCGAGCACGGACCTAGCTGCCCGGTCCATCCTCGAGCCGCGAGCAGGCGACCCACTGCGATCGCCGTGCGGCAGGGATCCAGGACATGCCGCCAGCCGAGCCGCATGGTGATGTCCCCACCCACGACGCTGTCGATGTCACGGTCCATGTCGTTCCACTGGTCGAGCCGCTCCTCGTGCCCGAGCCGCCCGTCGAGCTCGACCACACACCCCAGTCCCAGGTACTCCACGTCGCGGTAGGCCGCCGACCGTCCCGGCCGCACCCGGCGTTGTCGTTTCGCATGCGGTAAGCCGTGCGGTCGTTCGACTCTCGTCAGGTAGCGGTGCTCGAGCACCGAGCAGACACCTTCAGCCACGTCCTCGAGCACCTCGACCAGCAGCCGTTTGCGTTTGAGTCGCGGTCGGTCCCCGAGATTTTCGAGCAGTCGGGCCGGCGTGGTCCGCCCGGACTGGCAGGCGTCGGCCAGGACCGCGATCGCCTTCTCGTCACGGGCCGTCGTCGAGGCGACGTCGATCAAAGAGTGCTCCAATCTGACCCGGGCGGGCGACCGGTTCGGTTGGACCATGGCCGAGAGGTTGGTCACCCGGTGCACCCGCACCCCTTCGATCGCGCGGACCCGCCGCTTCTAGTCCACCGCGACGTGGATCACCGCCTAGGGGTCCCCGCTCGTGCGGATCCGGTGCACCTCCAGCGAAGACTCATGGCTCAGCGCGGCCGGCCAGTAGAAGAGGACCGCTGCCCATGCGCGCTGTTGCCAGCGCGGTTCACCGGTGTGGTCGACGTAGATGCCCCGGTGCACGATCGCCCATTCGCGTCGTCGCAGCCGCGTCTCGATGAACGTGTCGCTGCCGCCGCGACCGAGCACCTGGCGCCGGGAGATCACGCCGCTCTGCTCAGCCAGGGTCCGGCCCACTCCCGTGAGGTCCATGCCATGACAGCGTGCCGGAGATTGGATCGGTGGGCGAGTGCGAATGCTCGCACCTGTGGATGGCGGAGCTCGTGGGCCCCACCGATGCGGATCAAAGGAGAGCCTTTCCGGCCGTGGAGCCGGGAAGAACTCCTTTCTGCACCCGCAGTAAGTGACTACTGCTCAGCGGGAGGCGCGGACCGCCCGCAACAGCTGCCGCGGTGCCTGCCGGTCCATCCGCCGGAAGGTCGGGTGCTCGCCGTACTCGACGGTCACGGCGACCCCGTCGAACCCGTGGTTGAACCACTGGGTCAGCGTTCCGTGGCAGGCGTTCCCGCAGGCGAACTCCCGTGCCGGCAGATCGAGGTGGCGCACCAGCCGGCGGGCGAACCAACGCTTCTTCGACCCGTGCGTGTCGATGCCGTACAGCGGCTGGTGGAAGCTGATCACGAACCGCGGGTTCACCGTGCGCAGGAACCTCATCAGCGCTCGGGTCTCCGGCTCGGAGGCGGGTCCCGGCCCGGACTCGATGTTCCCGTCCAGCTCGGCCCACTCGCGCGGGAAGTTCCGGTTGAGGTCCACGCCGCGCGCGTTCTTGCGGCTGTTCGTGGCGGTGCCGTCCGGGTTGACGTTCGGGACCAGCCACACGTCGGCACCGGTAACCGGCCGGCCGTCGCGGATGCTGCGGAGGATCTGCTGGGGAGCACGCTCGTCGCCGTGCATCGCGGCGAGGACCACTACCTTGCGCGGCGAATCGGGGTTCCCGACCCGCCAGGCGTGGATCGCCCGGTCCTGGACGGTCCGGCCGATCACCCGGTGCTCGACGACCGCCGGCCGCTGCGGCGACCGGTCCGCCGCGACCGCGCCGGCAACCGGGACCGAGCCCGCGACGAGACCGGCACCCGTCACGAGGCTCGCCAGGGCGACCAGGCCGACGCCGCGGACAGAGGTCACAGCTCGCCCAGCGCCATCAGAACCGTGAAGATGCCGACACCGACCAGGAGACCGACGTGCGCGAGGATCGACAGTCCGGGCCCCTCGCCCCAGGTGTCGGCCACCGGCCCGGAGGAGTGCCGCCCTCGCGCCGGCATCCAGCGCGCCAGGATCAACAGCCCGGCGACCACGGTGACCCACCACAGGAGCAGCCCGACCCAGCCGAGCGCGCCCGTGCCGTTGATGAGGAACACCGCCCACGTCAGCAGCGCGAGCACCCCCGCGACCGTGTGCG
>JAICRS010000349.1 GCA_025966335.1 Nocardioidaceae bacterium | reverse complement strand
GACCGCGAAGGCAGTGGTCGCGTTGCTCTCGGACTTCTTCCCGGCCACCACCGGAGAGATCGTGCACGTCGACGGCGGCTACCACGCGATGGGCGCCTGAGCCACCCGACGGCGCCGCGTTCGGTAGCGTGCCGGAATGCCATCATCTCTGGTCGAGCTGCGGATCCTCGAGGTAACGAACCTCTACTTCCCTCGTGCCGCGGTCAAGCTCACCCTGGACCTCACCACCCTGAGCGAGGCCGAGGACGAGCTGGTCACCCGGTTGGCGCGGCGGATCGGGCTGCGCAACGTCCGGGCCGGGGAGCCCAGCAGCGGGTTCCGCCAGCGGTTCGTCGCTCGCGCGGTGGCCCGGCTGGTGCGCCAGATCGCCGCCGAGTCGGGCACCAGCAGGTTGGCGGTACGGGTGCGACCCACTCACGACCCGCACCGGCTGGTGGTCGCCTACCCGTGGCGGCGGCGCGAGCGGGCGCAGGAGCTGGGCCGCGCGGTCGCCGAGCTGCTGGACTCGCTGCCCGGCAACGACGTCGACCAGCTGGTCGAGGTCGCCGCCGAACGCGTGAGACAGTCCGAGGCGGGACCGGGACCGAAGACGCTGCGGCCCCGGGTCCCGGTGATCGCGGTGACCGGCACGAACGGGAAGACCACCACGTCGCGGATGATCGCGCACGTCGCCCGCACCCACGGCATGCACGTCGGGTGGTCGAGCACCGACGGCATCTATGTCGACGGGGTGCTGGTCGAGGCCGGTGACTACTCCGGGCCGAGCGGCGCTGGGCGGGTCCTGGCCCACCGTGAGGTCGAGCTGGCGGTCACCGAGACCGCGCGCGGCGGGATCCTGCTGCGCGGCATCGGCCTGATGCACAACGACGTCTCCGTGGTCACCAACGTCTCCGCGGACCACCTCGGCCTGCACGGCATCGACACCGTGGACCAGCTGGCCGAGGTCAAGGGCGTGGTGCCCCGGATCACCAAGCCGTCCGGCTGGAGCGTGCTCAACGCCGACGACCCGCGGGTGCTGGCGATGCGCACGACGATCAAGGCCACGCCGTGGCTGTTCTCCCGCGACGCCGACTCACCGGCGCTGCGTGAGGTGCTCGGCGCCGGGGGACGGGCCACCACCGTGATCGACGGGTGGCTGTGCGTGCTCAGCCCGGGCGGCGACCCGGACCCTCTGCTGGAGCTGGTCGACGTCCCGATGACGCTGGCCGGGCTCTCCCGGTTCAACGTGGAGAACGCGCTGGCGGCCGCGTCGGCGGCACTCGCCGTGGGCATCCCGCGCGAGGCGGTGGTCGAGGGGCTGCGCAGCTTCCGTCCCGGTCCGGAGCACAACCCGGGACGGATGAACATCTACTCGCTCGGCGACCTCACCGTGGTGATCGACCTGGCCCACAACGAGGCCGGGCTCGAGGCACTGCTGGAGATCATGAACGGCCTGCGGCCGCCGGACGGGCGGCTGCTGCTCGGGCTGGGCACGGCGGGGGACCGCACCGACGACCTGGTTGTGGCCCTCGGCGAGATCGCCGGACGCGACGCCGACGTCGTGGCCATCGTGCACAAGCAGGGTTACCTGCGCGGCCGTGACCCCGACGAGATGGCCGGCCTGTTCCGGGACGGTGCAGCGCGCGTGGGGATGGACGACATCCCGGCGCACGACAGCGAGCTGGACGGCCTGGTGGCCCTGGTGGACCAGGCCAGGGCCGGCGACGTGGTCGGCGTGATGTGCCACCAGGACCGCGAGGCCCTCGACGCCTGGCTGCGGTCCCGCGGCGGCACCGTCGACGACCCGGAGACGCTGAGCGCGAAGGTCCGCGCCACTCAGACCTGAGCCGGCGGGGTGAAGTCGGGGTCGGCGACGTTGTCGTCGTCGAAGGCCCCGGACCCCGCCTGGGCCCGGTTGGACCAGGTCTCCAGCTCCGCCATCACCGCGGCGTGCTTGTCGACGCAGAGCACCACCAGGTCGCCCTGGTTGGCCCG
>JAICRS010000207.1 GCA_025966335.1 Nocardioidaceae bacterium | reverse complement strand
TGTGCGCCGAGGCCGTTGATGTCCGCGCCGTAACCGAACCCGAAGTAGTAGCGATCGTCGGCCCAGCCGAGGTGGCGCTGCCACTTGTCGACGAAGCCGGTGCTGTCGCCCGCGTAGGGGGTGACCACGCCGCCCAGCCGGTAGATCCGCGGGTAGGCGTCCGGGGTCGACCAGGAGTGGCTGGAGACCACGCCGGAGTAGTCGAGCCGCTCCAGCAGGTCCAGCGACGCCTTCCGGGCGGTGACGCTCATGTGGTCCGGGTCGAAGATCATGTTCCGGTCCACCATGCCGCGGATCGTGTGCTCGCCCAGCCCGGTCAGCCCGCGCGCGTTGCAGTGCGGAGCGTTCGCGTAGAGCGGGAGGGCCGGCGGGGTCACCCCGAACTGGTCCTGGATCGCGCCGAACAGCCCGTCCCGTTGGGAGAACGGCTCACCAGCCGGTGCAGCCAGCTGCTCCTTGTCGTGCACGTCGGGTCGGTACGTCGACGGGCAGGTCCGCATGTCCCAGAACGAGCCGGTCTCCAGGAAGTTCGCAGTGTTGACCGCGACGCCCGTCGTACCCTCGTCGCCGGCGACGCCGGACAGCGCGTTGTCGAACTTGTTGACCAGCTCCATCTGCCGCACGCCGAGCTCGTGCACCTCGTCGAGCTGGCGGTCGATGTCGGCCTTGGTGCACTGGGGAACGTCGGCCTTCATCGTGCAGCCGAAGACGACACTGGTCTCGATGCCCATCACCACGGCGAGCTTGCCGTCGTTGATCACCCGGCGTGCCTGGAACGGGTCGGTGACGATCCGGTACCAACCCTCACCCGGCCCGCCCGCCTGCGCGTCGATGTAGCGCTCGAGCTCGCGCATCCGCTCGGCCTGCAGCCGGATCGAGGTCATCTCGTCGCAGGAGTTCCGCTTCAGCGGATAGAGCTGGCACAGCTTGTTGTTCTCCACCAGCAGGTTCACGAACAGCCGCAGCCCGCCGCGGTAGGCGCGCTCCATCCACTTGTAGTAGGTGCCCTCGTGGGTCAGCGAGTCCGGCGCCGGCCAGTCCTTGAACGTGGGCCAGCCGACCGGATCGTGGCTGCCGACCGGCTGCCCGCTGCGGAGCACGTTCTCCAGAACCGCCCCGTTGCCGTCGGCGACCTGGTGGTCCTCGCAGTCGACGAGCGCCTGCTGCACGCCGTACGGGTGCCAGGGACGGCCGCAGTGCACCTCGCCTCCGAGGAACTCGAACGCCATCCCGTGGGTGTGCGCGTCGAGGTAGCCACGCACCTCCTGGATGTCGGACGCGCCGCGGAAGGTCCTGCCGCTCACGTTCACCTCGACCTCCGGCCAGGTGGCGCAACCCTCGGTGCGCCGCAGCGCGAACCGGTCCCCGCTGGTC
The DNA here is from genome assembly GCA_025966335.1 of Nocardioidaceae bacterium. Taxonomy (GTDB): domain Bacteria; phylum Actinomycetota; class Actinomycetes; order Propionibacteriales; family Nocardioidaceae; genus Nocardioides_C. Next base: position 4,022 of record JAICRS010000207.1, on the reverse strand, counting down.
GCCGTCACCAACGCGCCGGCATCGCCCACGGCGAGTCCCTGCCCGGTGCTCCCGAGGGTGAAGCGGTACGTCGCACCGCGGCCCGTCACGGTCCAGTTTGCCTCCTGTCCTGGGGCGTCGGCCGACTCGACCTGGTCCGGACCGACAAGGCCCAGCGGGCCGCCCGGGGCGCGGGCGACGAAGTCGTGCTCGGAGCCGAAGAGGAGGTACTTGCCGAGGTCGGTGGCCTGGAAGTGGAACGGCTCCGCGGCGCCGATGTGCGTTGCGGACGCGGCGAACCCGGCACCGTCGCGGACCACCCATCTGTCGTCCGGTGCCTGCAGCGCGTAGCAGCCACCCGCCATCGCGTACCGGTCCTCGGGCCGGTCCCGACGCGGTTCCCGCGCGACCGGCAGGAGCTCGGGGTCCGCCTCGTCCCGCTGCGCGGCGACCGCCTTCCGGGCCGCCGCGGCCTGTCCGGAAGTGGTCGGGTCCTGGGTGTCGGCGGTGACCGTGTCGCCGGTGGTGCGGGACACCGCGTTCTTCGTGGCCGGGTCGGAGTGGTCGTGCTCGCTGTGGTCGTGACCCGTCGCGGTCAACGCCTCCGCCGCGGCCGCCAGGTGGGCTCGCGCGAAGGCGTCGCTGCCGGTTCGCTGCGGCGGGGCGGCGTCGTCGCCGAAGGACGGCAGGCCGAGGCCCGCGGTGAGGAGGACGCCGGACGCGAGCCCGACCGACCACCGCAGCCGGCTGCGCGCCTGCTTCTCGTCCTTCCGGTCGCCGGCCATGTGCGCCTCCACTCGTCGATCCCGTTGCAACGAGAACGAGTTGTCGGCGCTGAGGTCACGCCGGCCGGCCGCCGATCCGGGCGCTGATGAGGCCCGCGGTGTGCTGGGTGGCCCCGACCGAGGCATCGAGAGCGGCGGTGTCCTCGCTGCGACAGGTGACCGCGACCCCGGCCGCCGGGTGCCCGTTGTGGTCCAGGACGACGGCCGCCACCGACGCGAACCCCGGCGTGACCTCGCCGTCCTCCTTCGCGTAGCCGCGCTGCCGGGTCTCCACCAGCAGCGACCGCAGCGCGCTGAGTGACGTGGGGCCGATGCCGTGCCGGTCCACGAACGCCGACCGGTCCGGGTACAACGCCCGCACCTGGTTTTGCGGCAGCGCCGCCAGGATCGCTCGGCCGCTCGCAGTCAGGTGCGCGGGCAGCCGGACCCCGACATCGGTGACCAGCGGCGGCCGGCCCGGCGCCCGCTCCTCGAGCACGTAGAGGACGTCGCGTCCGTGCAGCACCGCCAGGTGCGCGGACTGCCCCACCGTGTCCACCAGCCCGGCGAGGTAACGACGCGCGATCCGCTGCAAGGGCTCCTGGCGCGAGTAGCCGCTGCCGACCTCGAAGGCCGCCACTCCGAGCCCGTAGCGGTGCTCCTCGGCCAGGTGCGTGACGAACCCTTCCTCGATCATCGCCGTCACCAGGTGGTAGGCGGTCGAGCGCGGCAGGCCGACCGCGCGGGCCAGCCGGTCCAGCGTCACCGGGTCCGGTTGGGTCGCCAGGAACCGCAGCACCCGCAACGTCCTGGTCGCCGCCGGAACCTGTCCCATCGCCCCTCACCCCTTCCCGAGTTGTCAGACTCCTGGGTGGCCATAGCCGCTCACCCTTCTGACAACTCGGAGCGTAACGTCTCGGATCCGAGACGGTGGTGGTTCCCGCGAGGTGGTCAGCCGAGAGCCCAGGGAGTGGAATGGGGGCATGACGCAGGTACGAGTCGGAGTCGGTCCGGTTTCCTTCGAAGATCTCATCGCCGTCGCGCGCGACGGCGCAACGGTCGAGCTCGGGGACGATGCCCTGTCCGCGATCGACCAGGCCCGCAAGGCGGTGGAGGAGCTCGCGGCGGCGCCCACCCCGGCGTACGGCATCTCCACCGGCTTCGGCGCCCTGGCCACCCGCCACATCCCTACCGAGATGCGCGCGCAGCTGCAGAAGTCGCTGGTCCGCTCGCACGCGGCCGGCAGCGGCCCCGAGGTCGAGCCGGAGGTGACCCGCGCGCTGATGCTGCTGCGGCTGTCGACGCTGGCCACCGGCCACACCGGGATCCGCGCCCGGACCGCGCAGACGATGGCCGGGCTGCTCTCGCACCGGATCACCCCCATCGTGCACGAGTACGGCTCCCTCGGCTGCTCCGGCGACCTCGCTCCGCTCTCGCACTGTGCGCTGGCGCTGATGGGCGAGGGGTTCGTCCGGGACGCCGAGGGCGTACGCCGACCCGCCGCGGACGCCCTGCGCGACGCGGGCCTGGAACCCGTCGAGCTCGAGGCCAAGGAGGGGCTCGCGCTGATCAACGGCACCGACGGGATGCTCGGGATGCTGGTGCTGGCGATCGCCGACCTGCGGAGACTGCTGAAGACTGTGGACATCTCCGCGGCCATGTCCGTGGAGGCTCAGCTCGGCACCGACCGGGTCTTCGCCGCGGACCTGCAGGCGCTGCGGCCGCATCCCGGCCAGGCCGCGTCGGCCGCCAACCTCTCCCGGATCCTCGCCGACTCCGGCGTGGTGGCGAGCCACCGCGGGCCGGACTGCAACCGGGTCCAGGACGCCTACTCGTTGCGCTGCGCGCCCCAGGTTGCGGGCGCTGCCCGGGACACTGTGGAGCATGCGGCGCGGGTGGCCGAGCGCGAGCTCGACTCCGCCGTCGACAACCCGGTGGTGCTCGACGACGGCCGGGTCGAGTCCAACGGCAACTTCCACGGCGCACCGGTCGGCTACGTCCTGGACTTCCTCGCGATCGCCGCAGCCGACGTCGCCTCGATGTCCGAGCGGCGCACCGACCGGTTCCTCGACAAGGCCCGCAGTCACGGCCTGCCGCCGTTCCTGGCCGGCGACCCGGGGGTCGACTCCGGGCACATGATCGCGCAGTACACCCAGGCCGCGATCGTCTCGGAGATGAAGCGGCTCGCGGTGCCGGCCAGCGTCGACTCGATCCCGTCGAGCGCGATGCAGGAGGACCACGTCTCGATGGGCTGGTCCGCCGCCCGCAAGCTCCGCAAGTCCGTGGACGGGCTCACCCGGGTGGTGGCGATCGAGGTGCTCACCGCGGCCCGGGCCCTCGACCTGCGCGCGCCGCTCGAGCCGTCGCCCGCGACCGGGGCGGTGCTCGACCTGCTGCGCACCCGGGTGGAGGGTCCGGGCCCGGACCGGCACCTGTCGCCCGAGATCGAGGCGGCCTTCGACCTGGTGCACTCCGGTGCCGTGGTCGCAGCCGTCGAGGACGCGATCGGCCCCCTGCAGTGAGCGTCATCCGAATCGCCCCCCACTACAACCACAACGCATGACGTCCGGAGAGAGACCGAGGAGAGCTGAGATGAGCCGAGTAGTACGTGCCGCCACCGGCACCGAGCTGACCGCCCGCAGCTGGCAGACCGAGGCGCCGCTGCGGATGCTGATGAACAACCTCGACCCCGAGAACGCCGAGCGGCCCGAGGACCTCGTCGTCTACGGCGGGACCGGCAAGGCCGCCCGGAACTGGGCGTCGTTCGACGCGATCACCCGCGCGCTGACCACGCTGGCCGACGACGAGACGCTGCTCGTGCAGTCCGGCAAGCCGGTCGGTGTGATGCGCACCCACGAGTGGGCGCCGCGTGTGCTGATCGCCAACTCCAACCTGGTCGGCGACTGGGCCAACTGGGAGGAGTTCCGCCGGCTCGAGGACCTCGGGCTGACGATGTACGGGCAGATGACCGCCGGGTCGTGGATCTACATCGGCACCCAGGGCATCCTCCAGGGGACCTTCGAGACCTTCGCGGCGGTGGCGGACAAGACGTTCGGCGGCACGCTCGCCGGGACCATCACGCTCACCGCTGGCCTCGGCGGCATGGGTGGCGCCCAGCCGCTCGCGGTGACGATGAACGACGGCGTCGCGATCTGCGTCGAGTGCGACCAGCACCGCATCGACCGGCGCCTCGAGACCCGCTACCTCGACGTGCAGGCCCGCGACCTCGACCACGCGATCGAGCTGGCCCTGGAGGCACGCGACGCGCGTCGCGCCCTG
>JAICRS010000270.1 GCA_025966335.1 Nocardioidaceae bacterium | reverse complement strand
TGGTGGTGCTCTGGTCACCGCCGCGCGACGACGCGGCGGACGACCGTCGCGACGCCACCGAGTGACCCACCCGACACGAGTCGCGCAGCGCTGGTTGTGCGGAACACGAGTGGCGCCCCGCGACATTCAGTAGCGTTCGTCTCAACACATCGTGTCCTAGGGGGATCCATGTCTTCGAACACTCCGCACCCGGAGTACCTCGGCGCCGGCGGCCCCAGCTACCGGTCCGACTCCGACGCGCCCGAGGGGTCGCGCCGCAGGTGGCCGGTGCTGGGGGCGACCGCGGCCGGCGTCGCAGCGGCGCTCGGCCTGGGCGGATGGGGCGCCTACGCGCTGCTGTCCGGCGGCGGACTGCAGCCGGCGGACGCCCTGCCGGCCAGTGCGGTTGCTTACGTCAGCCTCGACCTCGACCCGTCCGCGGGGCAGAAGATCGAGGCGTTCAAGATCCTCAAGAAGTTCCCCGGCATCGACGAGGAGCTGGACATCTCCAGCACCGACGACCTGCGCCGGATGATCTTCGACAAGGTCCAGGACGAGGGCAGCTGCACCGGCCTCGACTACGACGCCGACATCAACCCCTGGATCGGTGAACGAGTCGCCCTGGCCGCCGTACCCGACGACCAGGCCGGCATCGACGCACCCGTGCTCGCGCTGCAGGTCAGCGACGAGGAGGCCGCCGCGGAGGGGATCCGCGCGCTGGCCCGGTGCGCCGACGCCGGTGACTACGGCTACGCCTTCCACGCCGGTTACGTGCTGATCACCGACACCGACGCACGGGCAGAGGCGCTGGTCGCCGACGCCGCACAGGGCTCGCTCGCCGACTCCGCGGCGTTCCAGGAGTGGACCGGGAAGGTGGGCGACCCCGGCATCGTGACGATGTACGCCGGCCCGGACGCCCCCGACTTCCTCGCCGACATCGAGTCCGGGATGAGCGACGACTGGTTCGGCTACGCCACCGGCGACCCGGAGGCGGCCCTCGAGCTCCGGGACGAGCAGAGCGAGGCGAGCGAGAAGCTCCGCGACGCCTACAAGGACTTCGCCGGGATGGCCGGCGTGGTCCGGTTCGACGACGGTGCCGTGGAGGCCGAGTTCGCGATGCAGGGCCTGCCCACCGGACTCAACGCCGTCACCGGGCTCACCGGCCCGAACGTCACCGAGCTGCCCGCCAGCACCGGCGCCGCGTTCTCGGTCGCGCTCGCCGAGGGCTGGCTGACCGGCTACCTGGAGTCGATGGCCGAGGTGTTCAGCTCGGGTGAGTCCGTCGACGAGATGCTGGCCGACGCCGAGCGTGACACCGGCCTGGAGCTGCCCGAGGACATCGAGACGCTGTTCGGCGACGGGGTGAGCGTCGCCTTCGACTCCGACGTCGACTTCGAGGCGATCTTCGACGAGGGCGACTTCACCAAGCTGCCGGTCGGCCTGCGCGTCAGCGGCAACCCCGACGAGATCCTCCCGGTCGTCGACAAGGTCCGGGCCGCAATCGGCCCCGACGGCGACGTCGTGGTCGCGGAGCCCGGGGACGGCGTGGTCGCCTTCGGGGCGAACCCGGACTACACCAAGCTGCTGAGCGGCGACGGGACGCTCGGGTCCGACGAGACGTTCCAGCGCGCCGTGCCGGAGGCGGACAAGGCCAGCGCCGTGCTCTACGTGAACTTCGACGCGGGCGGCTGGATCGAGGAGGCCGCCGACGCCGTCGAGGCGATGGAGAGCGGCTTCGCCGGCGAGGAGGCCGCCGAGGACGACGCGGCCGCCACCTCGCTGCGGGAGAACGTCGCGCCGTTGGACGCGCTCGGGCTCAGCGCCTGGATGGACGGCGACGTGCAGCGCGGAGTCTTCCGCCTGACCACCGACTGAGCCTGACAACTCGGCGGTGGCGTCAGCGGGCGATGGGTGCGGTGCGGGCGCCGGTGGCCGCGATGAGGTCGGCCGGGGCGAGTTCCAGGTCCATCCCACGCTTGCCGCCGGAGACGAACACCGTGTCGTACGCCGTCGCGGACTCGTCGAGCACGGTCGGATGTGACCGTTTCTGCCCGACGGGGGAGATGCCACCCACCACGTAGCCGGTGGCCCGTTCGGCCTGTCCCGGGTCGGCCATGGTGGCCCGTTTCCCGCCGACCGCCGCGGCGATCGCCTTGAGGTCGAGCTGGCCGGCGACCGGCACGATCCCGATCACCAGTGCACCGTCGACCGAGACGCACAGGGTCTTCAGGACGCGGGCCGGGTCGAGCCCCAGCGCATCGGCCGCCTCCAGGCCATAGCTGGTGGCGGACGGGTCGTGGTCGTAGGTGCGCACGGTGAACCTGATCCCGGCCCGGGTCAGCGCCACCGTGGCCGGCGTACCCCCTGCCGCGTTCTTCTTCGCCATCGTCGCCGCGGACTCAGTTCGGCGACCAGGCGGTGCGGGCCACCTCGGTGGCCGGCAGCGACGGGACGGCCCGCATCGCCCGCATCTCCTCGCGCAGCGAGAGCCGCAGCATGATCAGCCGCTCCCGGGCGCTGTCGGTCTCCAGCAGCGCCTGCCGTTCGCGCAGCGTGAGCAGGCAGGTCGCGGCCAGGCTGTACGACAGGTACACCGGGTCGCGCGGGAAGATCCCGTCCAGCACCTCGGCGCCACGCAGCTCCGAGAGCTGGGCTCGGTAGGCCTCGAACAGCGCCATCGTCCGGGCCGCCTCGTTGTCCGGGTCGACGGCCTCCGGCTCGTCGTCGAGCAGCACCACCTCACCGACGAGGTAGGACCCGGAGGTGTCCATCGAGTCCAGGCGCAGCCGCTGCCGGCCCACGATCTCGATGTCGAAGCGGCCGTCCGGGTGCGGCTCGACGGTGGTCATCTGGGCCAGGCAGCCGACCCGGTGCACGGACTGGGCGCCGTGCGAGCCGACCTCGTAGCCCTCCCGGATCGCGACCACCCCGAACACCCGGTTCGTTCTCTCCGGGATGGCCAGCAGGTGGTGCACCAGCGCCCGGTAACGGTCCTCGAAGACGTGGAGCGGCATCGTGACACCCGGGAACAGCACGGTGTTCAGCGGGAACATCGGCATCGGCTCGCTCACCCTGCCAACCTACCCATCGCGGCGGGTCCGGTCGCTGACACGCCGAACGTCGCGGTGAGCCGCCGCCCCTACACTTGAGGGCATGATTCGCCGGATCGACCTCAGGGGCGCGAGCGACCCTGACTACCGCACGCTGGTGCCGCGTGCCGACTTCGACGTGGAGGCCGCGCTCGACGTGGTGCGCCCGATCTGCGACGCGGTGCGCCATCGCGGGGTCGAGGCGATCCTGGAGCTGTCCGCGAAGTTCGACCGGGTCGACCAGGACGACATCGTGGTGCCCGCTTCCGCGTTGCACGAGGCGCTCGACGAGCTCGACCCGGCCGTCCGTGCGGGTCTGGAGGAGTCGATCACCCGGCTGCGCGCGACGTGCGAGGCCGAGCTCGAGGACGACGTGGTGACCCGGGTCGCACCCGGCGGCACCGTGACCCAGCGGATGGTCCCCGTGCAGCGGGTCGGCCTCTACGTGCCCGGCGGGATCGCGCCGCTGGTCTCCAGCGTGGTGATGAACGTGGTGCCCGCCCAGGTCGCCGGCGTGCCGTCGATCGCGCTGACCTCCTCACCACAGGCGGCGAACGGCGGGCTGCCGCACCCCACGATCCTGGCCGCGTGCGCCCTGCTCGGCGTCGACGAGGTGTACGCCGTCGGCGGCGCGCAGGCGATCGCGATGTTCGCGTACGGCGCGGGTCC
>JAICRS010000102.1 GCA_025966335.1 Nocardioidaceae bacterium | reverse complement strand
CTCGTCGCGGCGTACCTCCCGGCGCGGCGTGCGGCGCGCGTCGCACCGGTGGCGGCGATGCGCGCGGAGGTCGTCTCGGTCGCCCGACCCCTCCGCCGGCGGACGGGCGGTGGTCTGGTCGCCGCCGTCATCGGTGCCGCCGCGATGGTGGCCGGTCTGCGGGTCGACGAGAGCGCCGGAACCCTTGTGGCGCTGGGATCGGCGGTTCTCGTCGTGGCCGCGATCGTGCTCAGCCCCGTCCTGGCCGGCCCGTTCGTCCGGCTCGTCGGAGTGCTCCTCCCACGGCTGGCCGGCAAGACCGGCCACCTGGCCAAGGAGAACGCACTGCGCAACCCGCGCCGGACCGCGGCCACCTCCTCGGCGCTGATGATCGGCCTCGCGCTCGTGTCCGGTTTCAGCATCCTGGGTGCCTCGGCCAACGCGTCCGTGGAGGAGCTGATCGACGACACGATCCTCGCCGACTACGTGGTCTCCACCGGTGTCGGCCAGCCGTTCACCCCGGCGGTCGCCCGTGACCTCGCGCTGGTGGACGGTGTCAGCCAGGTGGTCCAGGAGCGCTACGGCACCGCCCGGTTCGACGACCTCGAGTCGTTCTTCGTCGCCTACGAACCCGAGGGGCTCACCGACGCGCTCCAGCTGCGGTTCGCCGAGGGCAGCGTCGACGGCCTGAGCGGAAACGGTCTTCTGGTCGACCGGTCCACCGCGGAGGCCGAGAACTGGCAGGTCGGTGACTCCGTCCGGTTCCTCGTCGCCAACGGCGAGAGCGCCGAGCTGACCGTCGGTGGCGTGTTCGAGGACAACGGCGGGCTCGGTTCGGTGTTCGTCTCGATGGACACGTACCAGGCCACGGGCGGTCTGCCGATGGACCGCTACGTGTACGTCGACGTCGACGAGGCGGCCGACTCCGAAGCGGTGCGCAGCGCGATGTCCCAGGTCGTCGACACCTACCCCGTCGTGGACCTGAAGGACCGCGGCGAGTTCATCGACGAGCAGCAGGGCCAGGTGCAGCAGCTGCTGACCCTGATCAACGCGCTGCTGGTCCTCTCCGTGCTGATCGCCGTCCTCGGTGTGGTCAACACCCTGGCGTTGTCGGTGATCGAGCGGACCCGGGAGCTCGGCCTGCTGCGTGCCATCGGGATGTCCCGCAGGCAGATCCGGCGGATGGTGCGCCTGGAGTCGGTGGTGATCTCCGTGTACGGCGCAGCGCTCGGCCTGGTCGTCGGCTCCATCTTCGGGATCTCGCTGACCGAGGCCCTCGAGAGTCAGGGAATCGACCAGCTGGTCGTCCCGGGTGGTCAGCTCGTCCTGTTCCTGGTGATCGGCGCGGTCATCGGTGTGCTCGCCGCGGCCCTCCCGGCACGACGCGCCGGCCGGCTGCAGATCCTCGAGGCCATCGCCACGGACTGAACAGGAGAACCGGTCAGCGGTTGTGGAGGTGAGCTTCCGGGCGACCTCCGCAGCCGCTGATCGTCATCACACCAGCGGGACGACCAGCTCGACCGCGGTGCCGTCGCCGGGCCGGCTCACGACGCTCAACTGCCCACGACAGAGCCCGGCCCGCTCCCGCATCGTCGACTGCCCCAGACCGGACCGCGGCTGCCTGCTCTCGAAGCCGACGCCGTCGTCCCGGACCCGGACGGTCAGCACCCGGTTCTCGACGGTGGCGTTGACCTCCACCGCGGAGGCCGCAGCATGCTTGACCACGTTGTGCAGTGCCTCGCCGATGATCCGGCACACGTGCTCCGCGGTCGCGGGCGGGACGGCGGGAAGTGTCACCGGCGAGATCGTGAGGTCGACGTCGAGGTGATCTGCATCCGCGACGCGTTGAACCAAGCTGCGCAGCGCCTCGGCCAGGTCGGTCGCCTCGTCGACGTCGGGGCGGAGGTCCATCAACAGCTGGCGCATCTCCAGGGTCGCCTGCCGTGCCAGCGTCTCCAGATCACCGGCTGCTTCCATGGCCACGGACAGGTTCCCCGCGGTCAGGCCCCGACGTACCGCCTGCGCGTGTGCTTGCAGCGCGAACAGACCCTGGCTCACCGAGTCGTGCAGGTCCCGGGCGATCCTGCTCCGTTCCGAGAGCGCCGACGACTCGGAGGCGCGGCGCCTGATGGCGTCGGTGCCGATCGCGATGCTGGCCTGGTCGGCCAGCGAGGACCAGTACGCCAGCGCCGACTCCGAGGGCGACGTCACATCCGGTGCGAGCAGCAGCACGAAGCAGCCGGCGACCTCACCGTCGCGCCAGACCGGAAACTGTGCAGCGCCGTTCCAGGCGCCGTCGAGCACCGAGCTCCAGGAGCCGACGCCCGGCGAGTCCGCGTAGCGCCGGTGCGCGTCGGAGAGGTAGATGCTGCGTCCGCGCAGCAGATCATCGGCGCCAGGTATGTCGGTGAACACCGCCTCCGACTGCGCCACCTCGGCGGCTGCGGATTCGGGCAGCCCGTGCTGGGCGGCCAGCCGCACCGAACCCGGGTCGCTCAACAGCACGAAGCCGATGCTCACCCGAGGGCCGCTCGCTGCTTCGCTGACGAGTGCCTGGAGGATGCGTGCCTTGTCCGCCGGTCCGTCCGCCAGCGCGTTGGCCACTACCTCGGCAGCGGTGCGAGGCGCCCGTCTCATCGGCGTGGTCTCGTGGAAGATCGCCGGCGCCAGCTCGAGTCCGTCGACCTCCATGACCGCCCCGGACCAGGTCATCTCCACCTCGCTGCCGTCGAGGCGCACCACCGTGTTCATGTAGAAGTCGGTGTCCCCCGCTCGCTGGTTGCCCTCCAGCTCGAGGAGCGCCGCCCGCTCGTGCTCGGCGAAGTGCAGCAGGTAGTCGCGCCCTTGCACCTCGTTCAGCGGCTGACCGATGATCTGCTCGGCTGCGGGGTTGAGGTAGACCCAGGTGTGGTCGACGCCGGTGATGCACACGCCGTACGCCGATGCCTGCAGAAAGTCGATCAGCGGCTCGAGGCCGATGTCACGAAGGACGTCGCGGGCCAGGGAGTCATCGCTCGGGTCGTCCGGCGGTGGGACGGCGCGGGTGTCGAACTGTGTCACGGGCGCATTCTCGCACCGGAGCCGACTGCCGAAGGGCGGTTTTCGGCATGCCGAGATCGTCCCCGTCTCCTCCGAAAGGAGGAGGCCGCCGGGAAACATCCCTCGTGCAGCCGAGGCGGCGGGCGCCGACGCGTCGTACGGTCACTGCATGATCCGGTACGCACCCGCCTCGACCAGCGCGCTCCGGCGACCGCTGGTCCAGGATGCCCTGCTCGGGACCGTGCTCGCCGTCCTCTCGATCGTGTCCATGTGGACGCCGTCGACCCTCGTGGACTACGACTTCCGGGAGCCCGACGCGTTCGGCGTACTGCTTGCCCTGCTGGGTTCCGGAGCCGTGCTGGTCCGGAGCCGGCTCCCGATCGTGGCACTCGGCGTGGCGCTCGTGGCATTGCTCCCGATGGTGCAGCTCGGCTACAGCCAGGCGATCGGCGGGCTCCCCGTCCTGCTGACCCTCTACTCGGTGGCGGTCCGACGCCGGTTCGCGGTCAGTCTGGCCAGCGCGCTGGTGACCGCGGCCGCGATCGCGGTGGTTCTCGTCACCGGACCGATTCCCTCGACCGTCGCCGACTGGATCGCGAACGCGTTCATCCTCGCCACCGGCTGGTCCTTCGGTCGCACCGTGCGCAGCCGCCGTGCCCGGTTGGCCACCCTCGACCTGCGGGACCGCGCCCTCGCCTCGCCGAGGAGGCCGAGCGGCGGACGGCGCTGATCCAGAAGCGGGCCGAGGTCGCCCAGGAGCTTCAGGACCTCGTCGCGCACAGCCTCACCGAGATCACCGTGCAGATGGCGGCGGCCCGCAGGCTGATCGCCACGGACCCGGAGCTGGCGGATCAGATCCTCACCGACGGCGAGGCGGCCGGACGGGCAGCCAGCCAGGAGATGCGGCGGCTGTTCCGGATCATGGCCGAGCACGAGGATGCTCCCCAGCTCCACCCGATGCCCGACCTTGCGTCCGTTCCTGACCTGGCCGCCGCGGAACAGGCGGCCGGAATGCAGGTGGTGGTCCATGACGAAGGGCCGGCGCAGAATGTCTCGGCGGGGCTGTCGCTCACGGCTTACCGCATCATCGAGGAGGCACTCGTGAACGCCCGACGCCATGCCGGCGCCGAGAAGGCCACGGTCAGGCTGAACTGGTCCCCGGCGGAGCTCGTGATCACCGTCGTCGATGACGGCGGCTCTGCTCCCATCCGCTGGTCCGACGTCCCGGAGCAGTCGACCGGAGGCTTGCGCCGGCTCGCGCGTCGTACCTCCGTCTACGGCGGCGATCTTCGTTGGGGGCGGCGATCGAGCGGCGGGTTCGCCGTCACCGCCCGCCTGCCGCTGCGCGAGATGGTGAGCCCCTCATGACGATCCGGGTCCTGCTGGTCGACGACCAACCGCTGCTGCGGACGGGGTTCCGCCTGATCCTGGCCACCGAACCCGACATCGAGGTGGTCGGTGAGGCGGGCGACGGCGTGACCGCGCAGAGCCAGGTGGCCGCGCTCCGGCCGGACGTGGTGCTGATGGACATCCGGATGCCGCGGATGGATGGCGTCGAGGCCACGCGCGGCATCGTCGATGCCCACGGCGACGCCATCCGGGTGCTCGTGCTCACCACCTACGACCTCGACGAGTACATCATCGAGGCGTTGCGGGCCGGCGCCTCCGGGTTCCTGCTCAAGGACACACCGGCAGAGGCGCTCGTCGATGCCGTCCGGGTGGTGCACCAGGGCGATGCGGTCGTCGGCCCCAGCATCACCAGGCGGTTGCTCGACCGCTACGCCAAGCACCTGCCGGCCAGCCGGGAGGCTCCCGCGTCGCCGGTGGCCACCGAGCTCACCCAGCGGGAACGCGACGTGCTGCTGCTCCTCGCCCGCGGGCTGTCGAACGCCGAGATCGCCGCCTCACTGGTGGTCAGCGAGACGACCGTGAAGTCGCACGTCAGCAGCCTGCTCGGGAAGCTCGGGCTCCGCGACCGGGTGCAGGCCGTGATCTACGCCTACCAGCACGGACTCGTGAAGCCGGCCTGAGCTCCCTTCACGCAACCACATGACCAGACCAGAGAAAGGTGCCCTCATGGCCGAGCTCGACATCACCGCGACAACAGCACAGGTCCGACTCACCACGGCGGAGAAGATCTTCGGACTTCTTCGCGACCTGTCGTTCCCGCTGTCGACGGTGACCTCGGTCACCGTCGAGGACGACGGCCTCCGGGCGGCACGCGGACTGCGCGCCCCGGGACTGGCCCTCCCCGGTCGCCGCAAGATCGGCACCTGGCGCGGCCGAGGGCGCCGTACCCTCGTCTCGGTGCGAGCGGGGGAGCCGGCGATCCGGATCGCGTTGACCGGGCAGCGGTTCGACGAGGTGGTGCTCAGCCATCCGGCGGCCGGCACCTGGGCGGACCGGCTCGCCGAGCACGTCGAAGGGGACCGGCCGGCACAGTGACCGCGGCAGTACGTCGTAGCCGCGCGCCGTACCCTGGAAGGCATGGCTCGTCATCGGTCCGGGCCGGGCATCGCCGCTGTGATGGCGACGCTGGTGTTCGCCGCCGGGTGCAGTGGGTCCCCGAGCGGTGACCTCGACGAGGCCGGTGTCGCGAGCCCGACCGGCTCCGAGACACCCTCGGGAGCGTCCGCGGCGCCGACTACCGCTGCGACGCCGGAGCCTTCGGGCTCGCCGACGGCCGAGACCAGCACACCGGCCGACGAGGAACCTCGGGAGATCACCAGCGACGGCAGGCCTCGCCGTGCGACGTTGACGATCCCGGCGATCGGGCTCCGCGACCTGAAGGTGGTGCCCTACCGCGGCTGGACCGACGACGCCCCCGGCACGGAGATCCAGAACACCGGGGTGGCCGCCAGCCCGCACGGTCCCCGCGGCGGGGTCGGGCCCGGTGGCGTCGGGAACTACCAGGTCACCGCACACCGGACGTCGTCCACGCAGGCGTTCCTCGACCTGCCGTCGCTGCGAAAGGGGCAGCGGGTCGTGGTGGAGGCCGGTGGCGTCCGCTACGTGTACGAGATCCGGCGCACCCGGGAAACCTCGTTCCGTTCGCAACGGTCGCTGGCCGAGCAGCGGGCTGCCGTGCCCGGAAGGCCTGGGGTCAGGCCGGTCCGGGCGTTCATCACACTCTCCACCTGTGCCACGCAGGAGGACCACGCCGAGGGCAACTACTGGGCGGACGAGTTCGACAACCCTGAGCACCGGATCGACAAGATCGGCGTGCTCGTCCGTGCCAGGTGAGTGCGACGACCGCTCGGACCGGCACTCGCCCTGTCCGCAACCTGCCCGCCCGCCTGGACCGGGCCGAGTGGAACGCCGAATGCCGGTCGGAGCGGCTGTGCGGCGGACTCCAGGGTGCGGTCAGGTCGACATGATCACGACGTCGCCGTGCGTGCCGTAGCCCAGCCGTCGCTTGGCGTACGGCGTGCCGTCGAAGGTCACCATCAGATGGCCACCGGCCGGCAGCGGCACGATCTGGGGATGCGGGATGTTGCTCGGGTACGGCGCATCGAGCCGACCGACCTGGCGCATGTCGAGGTCGAACACCGGGAAGCACCGGCGCTCGCCGTCGCTGGCTAGCAGCCACCAGGTCCCGTCAACCGCGGTGAGGATCGGTCCCTCGCACTGGTGCATCTCCTCGGCCGCGCCGACCCGCTCGAGCCCGGAACCCCAGTCGCCGCCGACCGGCCCGCGCGCCATCGCCGGGTGCATGTGGAACGGTTTCTGCGACGGGCTCTCGGCGAAGGCCACGTGCCAGCGGTCCTCGATCCGGGTGAGCGCCGGGTCCCACGCGCTCATCGTCGTGGGCAGCTCGGTCGGCCGGGTCTCGAGCAGGTGCACCCCGTGCAGGATGTCCGCGTCCGTCGTGGTGTGCCGAACGTGGACGCCGTCGTGGTCGAAGTCGCCCCACGAGCTGTTCGCGACGATCCACCGGTCGTTTTCGTCGTCGCGGACGATCTGTCCGGCGTGGTCGCCGAGCACGAGGCGGTTGCGGCGGGCGAAGATCTGGGCGGTCTGCTCCACGCGGGTCGGGTCCTCGAGGTCGAGCGTGAACACGCCCCAGTGACCCTGACGGAAGAAGCCGGGCCCGGCGCAGGTGAAGGTCAGGTACGCCTTGCCGTCGCGGACGTAGGGCCGACCGTCGCTGTGCTGCACGAGGTGCGGGTCGCGCAGCCCGGTCATCCCGAACAGGCCCGCGCGCACCGCACCGAGCTCGGACCCCAGCTCGGCGGCGGTCGCCCCCCACGCATAGCTGAGCTGCTCGAGCAGCGCCGGGTCCCGCAGGTCGACGAGGGCGGCCACCCGGTCCCGCTCGGTCAGCACCGGTTGCCACCCGGCCGCCCCACCCGTGTCGGTGAACACGCTGACCTGGTTCTCGCAGACCGTGACGGCGATCCGGAACCGTGAAGGCAGGCTGACCTTCTTCCGGCGCAGCACATGGGTCCGCCCGTTCCGTCGTACCTCGATCGCGATCCGGCGACGGTCCCCGTCGTACACCGCGGCGACATGGTCACCCGACTCGGCCGCCAGCCCGGCGAACACCGTGCCGGACCCGCTGACGTGCACCTCGAGCTCCACCGCCGCGAACGGCGCCTGCGGGGAGACCCCGCTCCGGACCAGGCCGACACCCGTGCCCACGGCGGCATGCTCGACCGCCACGAAGCCGGGCGCGACAAGGTGGAAGGGCCGGAAGCGCGCGACGATGTCGAAGGAGAGCTCGAGGATCAGGGCTCCTGGGTCAGGGTGAACCGAACACGAAGTTGAGGCCGGAGCCTACGGCAACGCCGAGAAGGACGCCGCCGAGCGCGTCGAGGGGGACGTGCGCTCCCTGGTACACGCGGGCGAGCGGGGCGAGCGACGCCGCGGAGGCCAGTGCGGCCGTGCCACGCGTCGGCAGGTGGAGCGAGGTCAGGGTCACGGCGGCGAACGCGATCGCGGCGTGGCCGGACGGGCACGACGGCCCGTCGGTCGGCGCATCGTCGCGCAGCTCGGAGTCGGAGACGTCCTTCGCGGGAAGCACCCACGGCGTGCCGAGCTGTTGCGGAACCCGGAGCAACGGCATCAGGCCCGAACCGCCGTTGACCTCGCGGAACGACGCGCGTTCCCAACGGTGCGCGGAGCCGCCGGCGAACGCGGCAAGCGCGAAGTACCCGGCGCCGGTGAGCTGTGCGCGTCTCCGATCCTCGGTCCGTCGGGCGATCCTGCGGTGCAGAGGGCGCAACAGCTCGGGCAATGCCGGTCTCCTGGTAGCTGGGGTCAGTCGTTCTCGCCGTCCGAGTCGGACAGCTCCCGGATGTTGATGTCGAAGGTGTGCAGCAGACCGGCGTCCTGCTCGGTGTCCACGTGCCGGGGCAGGGCGCACTCGACCTGTTGAGCGCGGTCGTGCTCCCCGCGGGCGCGGAGGAGGTCCACGACCTCGTCCTTCTCGATCTCCATCTCGGCTCCCCTCCCAGGGCAGTCGGTTCGTCTGCGCGCGACATCCGCGCGCATCGACGTACCCGCTCTCCGATCTGCTATGCACCGGTGCGAAATCTGCCGTTTTGGTCCGCGATGGTCCAAAGTAAAAGACCATGGGTCAGGAGCCTGTGGGAGCAGGTTCCTCGTGCGCACATCCCTGCGAGGCCCGTGATGACTCTCGAAACAGTCCAGCCCGGCGAGGCCGGAACCAGCCGTCGACGGCTCTTGGTCTCCGGTGCGGCAGTCGCATCGGCCGCCGTGGTCGGCGAGTCGGTGTCGGCGGGCCTCGCAGCGGCAGCCGGCGGTACGTCGTACCGGGTCCGCCCGTTCCGGAAGACCGCCATCCCGTCCCGCCAGCAGCTGCACATGATGAACCGGATGGGCTGCGGCTACTCGCGGAGCACCTGGGCGCAGATGCGGCGGGCCGGCGGAGCCTCCAAGTGGTTCAACCAGCAGCTCAACCACACCGCGGTGCGGGAGAACGCCAAGACCGGTGAGCTGCTCAGCTGGTTCCCCGACCTGGACGAGAGCCCGGTCCGGCGCTGGGCCCGGCAGAAGGCGAACAGCAAGAAGAACTGGGAGTACGCGCTCGACCTGGCCAACTACTCGATGCTGCGGCGGATGTACTCCGAGCGGCAGGTGTTCGAGAACATGGTCGAGTTCTGGTCGAACCACCTGCACGTGCCGGCCACCGCCGACCAGGCCTGGGTGCACCGGTTCTCCTACGACGAGACGATCCGCAGGCACGCGCTGGGCCGGTTCGACGACCTGCTCGAGGCCGCCAGCCTGCACCCGGCGATGCTGCTCTACCTCGACAACTGGCTCTCGGAGAAGAACGCACCGAACGAGAACCAGGGCCGCGAGCTGCTCGAGCTGCACACGGTCGGGCGCACCTCCGGCTACACCGAGCAGATGGTCAAGGACTCGGCGAAGATCCTGTCCGGCTACACCGTCGATGCGCTGGCGACCTGGAAGGGCTTCTACGACCCGCGCAGGCACACCACCGGCCCGGTGCAGGTGCTCGGCTTCAGCGCGCCGAACCGGTCCGCGGACGGCCGGCAGGTCACCAAGGACTACCTGCGCTACCTGGCCCACCACCCGGCCACGGCTCGCACGATCGCCCGCAAGCTCGCGCTGCGGTTCATCTCCGACATGCCCTCGGCGGCTCTGGTCGACCACCTGGCGAAGGTGTTCCGTGAGTCCGGCACCGACATCAAGGCGACGCTGCGCGCGCTGGTCGCGCACCAGGAGTTCACACGCGCGGTCGGACAGAAGGTGCGCACCCCGGTGGAGGACCTGGTCGCCACGACCCGGGTGCTCGGCATCAACGCGCACCGGCCGCGAGGCGACCAGGCGTTCGCCGAGCACATCAGCTGGTTGCACCAGAGCATGCTGCTCTACCAGTGGCCGCGTCCGGACGGCCCGCCCGACCGGAACACCGCGTGGGCATCGGCGACCCGGATGCTCGGCTCGTTCCGGATGCACTGGAACCTGGCCGGCGGCTGGTACCCGAGCGACGCCGTCACCTACCGCCGCCCCGAGTCGTGGCTGCCGCAGCGCCGGATCCGGTTCGACCAGTACGTCGACCACCTGTGCCGGATGATCCACGGCCGCCGGTCGACGCCGCGGCTGCTGCAGGCCGCCGTGCAGGCCGTGGACTGCCGCCCCGGGGAGATCATCACCCGCGACCACCCGCTTGCCGGCTGGCTGCTCGTCCGGCTGCTCGGGGTCCTGCTCGACTCGCCGCAGCACATGAGCCGCTGAGCCTCGAAGGAAGACGACGATGACCGAAGAGAACTGCTGCGCGGACTTCCGGCGCGCGGCCGGGATGAGCCGCCGCCGGTTCATGCAGGGTGTGGCCGCGGCGAGCACCGGCGCGGTCGCCACGACGATGTTCGGCGACGCGCTGCGGCAGACCT